>NZ_CP101038.1:0-92078 GCF_041320245.1 Citrobacter meridianamericanus
AATCTGATACGGAAAACTACCGGATGATGACGCTGTCCTTCCTGGCCCTGCGTCTTAATGTCTCGCCCGAAACCGTCGATTCGAACCACGCCTTTCTGCTCTCGTTTGTGGAGCCGGAGGCCGGGAAGAGTTTAAGCCTGTCCTTGAAGAAGAAGCGGCGCAAATCAAAGCCAGTGAAGTGAACTCCGTTTTTTACGCCTCTGAAATCAATGTCTATCCCGTTGACGGCCGCGTCGATGTTCGCGGGGTACAGAAGATGTGGATTGGCAATGCCAGACCCTCCACCGAATTAAAACCTACCGTCTCCGGCTGAAATACGCTGGCGGCTTTACCCGTATTGGCCGGTTCTATGAGGTGACCAATGAAAAATAACCTTCCGGCATTATGGCTGGGCACCGCCATGATGACCGCCGTGCCCTTTGCGGTACTGGCCCAGTCTCCCGCGACTATCAGTTTCCCGCAGGGGGGACAGTTCCGGCTCAGTATCAGCAATACCGACCCCAACCTGATATTTATTCCCGGCGATAAAGTCACGGCCATCACCGCCCAGGGGGGCATGCTGGCCGACAAGAAGCTGACCTCTGCCGGCGGCGTGCTGTTTACCTCGGTGGCCACCCGCGCGTTCACGCTCTATGTGGAAACCGGGCTGGGCCAGACCTTCTAGTGGCCACGCCGGTGAAGGGGAAGGGCGCGTTTACAGGCTGATGAGTGCTGAACCGCCGGTGCGCCCGGAAACCCGGAAATGGGAAACCGCGCAGGCGTACGAAACACTGCTCATCAGCCTCAGCCGTTCCGTTCTGTCCGGCACGATGCCGGATGGTTATGGCGAGGTGAAACCGCTGGCAGACGGCATTCGTGTCCCCGGTGGTTTTCCGTCACGCCCCTGAAAGCCTGGGCAGGCGACCAGCTGCGTGCTGACAGGTATACGCTGCGTAACACCAACACCTGGGGCGTGGCACTTCAGGAACAGGATTTCTGGAAGCCCGGTATTCGCGCTGTGATGTTTGATAACAATGCACAGACCCTCCTGGGCGGAGGAAGCATGACCGTTATTCGTGAAAACGGGGAGGGCAGCGATGGCCAACGTTAACAAAATCATCCGCCGCCGCCAGGTTGCCCTGCTGATTGCACTGGTACTCGGTATTGGTGCCGGGGGCGTCGGGACCTGGATGGTCTCTGAGATGAACCTGAAAAAAGCCCCCCAGCCCAAAGCGCCGAAAGGCGAACCCGCGCCGGACATGACCGGCGTGGTGAACCAGTCCTTTGACAATAAGGTCCAGCGTTCCGCGATTGCGGAGGCCCAGCGCCTGAACAAAGAAACGCAGACGGAAATTAAAAAACTGCGTACCGAAATGGGCCTTATCGGCCGTGACCTGAAAGGTTCGCAGGACCGTATCCGGGAGCTGGAAGACGAGAACAAGCTGCTGCAGACCCAGCTTGAGGCCGGGAAAAACTTTGATTCCCTGAATGCCGAACCGCTGCCGGGGGCGCTGGCCTCTCAGGGCAAACCAGCACCCGCCGGGGCGGTGCCGCCGCCGACCAGTTTCTGGCCCGCAGGCGGCGGACAGGCTCCCGCAGCTCCCGTGATGGAGCCTCTCACCCGTCCGGGCATGATGGACAGCCAGGAATTCAGCCTCCCGGATACCGGCCCGAAAAAGCCCCGCTTCCCGTGGATATCCTCCGGCAGCTTTGCCGAAGCCATCGTGGTGGAAGGGGCGGATGCCAACGCGTCTGTCACAGGGGACAAGAATACCGCCCCGATGCAGCTGCGCCTCACCGGCAAAGTCCAGATGCCCAACGACCAGGAATTCGACCTGACCGGCTGCTTTGTGACGCTGGAAGCCTGGGGGGATGTCTCCAGTGAACGGGCCATCGTCCGTTCCCGCGCCATCAGCTGCAAGCTGGGGGAGGACAACATCGACCAGAAGATTGCCGGGCATGTGTCTTTTATGGGCAAGAACGGCATCAAGGGCGAAGTCGTCATGCGTAACGGTCAAATTCTGCTGTATGCAGGCGGGGCCGGCTTTCTGGACGGGATTGGCAAGGGCATTGAGAAAGCCTCCGGCACCACCGTGGGTGTCGGTGCCACCGCCAGTATGAGCGCCGCCGATATCGGCCAGGCAGGCTTCGGGGGCGGGGCCAGTTCTGCCGCAAAAACCCTCTCTGATTACTACATCAAACGTGCTGAACAGTACCACCCGGTTATTCCGATTGGCGCAGGCAACGAAGTCACGCTGGTTTTCCAGGACGGCTTCCAGCTGGAAACCCTGGAAGAGGCCCGCGCGAAAGCGGCCGCACGTAAAAAGCAAAATCAACCCGCCGCCCCGTCAGCACCTGCTGCCATGCCGGCGAACACGCCGGACATGCTGAAGCAACTGCAGGACTTCAGGGTGGGTGACACCGTTGACCCGGAAACCGGGCAGACCGTCACACAGTAAGCAGGGACCGGTTATCCGGTCAGAACACCACAATCAATCCGGAACAGTCAGTGCCCTGGAAGACGTGAAAGGGATGGGCGGTAGCGTGTCCGGACAGCGCAAACAAGGAGAGCCTATGGCCGACGAACTGGACCATCTGCAGGTGCAGGAAGACCTGCTGATCCGGCTGCACATTCAGGCCGCGCGCCAGCAGTTCAGACTGGAAGGGGAAAGCCTCAGTGAGTGTGAATGCTGTGGCAACGACATTCCCCTCAGACGCCAGCAAACGATACCTGGAGTACGGACCTGTACAGAGTGTCAGCGGGTACTGGAAATCCAGAACAAACACTATCAGAGGTGAACGATGGAAGACAAAAAAGGCAATGTGACAGTCCCGGGGAAACCCGGCAGGGGTAAGACCGCCATCAGCGTTGAGGTTATGCAGACCTTTTTATCAGAACGGCAACGTAACGACTGGCGGGAATTACGGGACGGTATTCAGAGCAACGAAGAAAATTCAGGGGGTGAACTTCATGACAATCAAAAGTGATGGTGTTCCGGGGAAAACCTGTCACCTGAACGATATTGCGGCCTGCTGCGAAAATATGGGGATGCGTGTCATCTGTGTTGACGCTGCAGAGAGCGACTTCTGGTCTGCCGCGTCTCTGCCCTGCGCGCCTGCACTTGGGGGGATGGCCCGGATTTCTCTGAGCGTACTGCAGCGGGCGCGTAGTCACTGTCTGTTCCTGGGGAAACCGGGGTCAGGTATGAGCGTCACAAAACAGCAGGTGACCCGGGTATTCCTGGCGAAGTCTGACGTCAGCCAGATTAAAGCGCTGTACAGCGGTGAGGAGGGGGACTGTCTGGCGGAGGCTATCCGGCAGAACTGCAATATCTGGTATCAACTGGAGCCGGAGGAGGGGGGACATGATAAATAAGACTCTGGCCCTTACGGCATACTGCATACGCTGGCTGACCTGGGCCTTTCACTATCTGGTTATCGGGCCTGCTGGCACGCTGGTACTGATTGTGGCCCTGCTGTTCGGTCTGGATAACACCACCCCGGGAGCGGTTGTGGTGAGTTTTTTGCAGCAGGCAGACAGCATTACCGACGGCAAGCGCTGGACGTGGCGCGAGTGTACGACACAGCCGCCAGCGGAACTCCCTCCCCCATCTGAATTTCCAGAACATGTCAGCAGTCTTCAGTTGGACCGTTGTCCGGAGGTGATCTCCGATGCCCGGGGCTATGCGGCATATGTTGACCGAACCTTGTTGGGAACTCTGACCTGGCTGTGGATTCTGATGGGGCTGACTTATGCCGGACTGGCCTGGATTCTGGGGAACAGACCGTATTTCCCCCGCGCTTCATCTCAGTCAGTAAAAGAAAACGAGAAATGATGATGGATATGTCTTCATTACTTCAGCGTGATTTCAGTGACCTGACCCGACAGGAACTGATTGCAAGACGTAAGACCGTGGAGATTTTGCGGGTAAACGTATTGCATACCCGCGAGCATATTTCTCCCCGAAAACAGTTGTCTTTCGTGGTGGCCATTGCGGTGCTGATACTCGGCTACGCCTTAACCCATTTTCTGCTCCTCGCCGGCGTCGCTGCGCTGGGCGCACAAATTATCGTCCTGCGTTACTCCACGCTGCCGCTGAACTGGCATATGCAGCTGGCTGGCGAAATAAAAAAACTGGAGCCACTACGGCAGTCTCCGCTTCGCCAGTGGGGCTGCGCCTCTGATTTTTCCTGGGAATACGCGCAGCACTGCCTGAATAAAGAAATCACCCTGATCCATCTCTCGCTGAGTTCTGCGCCGGCGCCTTTTGATGCCTGACTGATAAGGACTGTTATATGAAAAAAATCACCCTGTTACTGGCAGGCAGCGTCCTGCTGTTATCCGGCTGTGCCGGCGTCAAAAGCAGTTTTGACTGCGATGCCACCACCTCAGATACCTGTATGACCATGACGAAGGCCAATCAGCTGGCCCGGGACAAGGCAGCAAAACAGACGGGAAAGCCGGCTGCGGGCGGACTGCCTTCCCTGGTTAACCTGCCGGCGCAGGCGGCTTCTCAGCCGGTACCGGTACGGTCTGTTATCAGCACACCGTCAGCAACACCCTCCGCAGCACTCTCTCCGTCCGTGGGGAACTCCGCGACGTTGACTGCAGCGGCCCGGGCTTCTGCTCCTTCTCCCGCCCGTTCTGGCGGCCTGTTGTCACCGCGCCCGGTGGCGCCGGTGAGTACCACGGCCTCACGTCCTGTACTGGCCACGACCCCGGTCCGTTCCGTTACCCCGGTGAGCACGCCCGCGCCCTCGTGCCAGACCGTGCGCTGTGACAGCCCCGGATCGGTCCATCCGCAGCGCAGTCAGGACCGGATTGCCACCGTCTGGATTGCGCCCTGGGTGGACAGCGATAACGCCTTCCATCAGCCCGGTCGTGTGTCCTTTGTCGCAGACCCGGCGGACTGGGTTCTCCCGTCCCGCGTGAATTAAGGAGCCGGTGGTGAAAAAGTTTCTCAATGTACTGGAAAACCTGCAGAGCGCCTTCCGGATGCCCGATGGCGCGGCAGAAATGACACGTAACCTGGCCAGCCTGGATTTTCCGCAGCTGACCAGCATCCTGCCGTACCGGGACTATGATCGCGACAGCGGCCTGTTTGTGAACCGCAATACCGTCGGCTTTCTGCTGCACGCAGAGCCGCTTATCGGGGCCAATGAGCAGATAGTCTATGTACTGGAAGACCTCATCAAGAGCAAGCTGCCCCGTAAAACGCCGATATCCTTCCACCTGGTGTCCAGCAAACTGATTGGCAGCCAGCTGGATCGTGGTCTGGCTGACTTCCGCTGGCAGGGAAAGCATGCCGATAAATTTAACCGTATCACCCGGGCGTATTATCAACGGGCGGCGCAGCAACAGTTTAACAGCCCGACCGGCCTGCCGCTGACCCTGCGCGACTACCGTCTTTACATCTCCTACTGCGTGAAAGCGAAGAAGCGTTCGGCGGCGGTGATGACCGAAGTCTCACACACCATGAAGGTGCTGCGCTCGTCGCTGGATGCGGCGAAAATCTTTACCCGGGCAGCAGACGACCAGGAGCTGGCCACGCTGGTACACGGGATGCTCAATGCCCGCCACGACCAGTTGTACCCGGATGATGTCCGCGTCGGGAAGTTTGATGAGCTGCATCAGCGGTGTATCGACCAGCGCATCGGCATCGATGTGCATCCCGATGATGTGCGCATCAGTCTGGCGGACCGCCACGGGGCGGTGACCACGACGCGGGCCATGAACTTTATGCTGGAGAATAACCCGGACATATTCATGCTGTGGATGGGGGGCGATAACCTGTCCAACCTCCTCAGCCCGGACCTGACCATCGCCAGCCCGTTTGTCATCACGATGGTAATGGAGGCCGAGGACCAGGTGGCCACCCAGGGGGAGGCGACGCGCAAGTACCTCGACCGGGAGAAAAAAGCCAACTCGCCCTATGCCACCCTGTTTCCCGGTGTGGCCAGACAGGCCAAAGAATGGAAGGAGATCCGCGAGCACCTCAACAGCAACCAGACCTGCATTGTCCGCTATTACTACAACATCACCACGTTCTGTCCGGATACGGATGAGGCGGCCCTGGTCTGCGAGCAGCAGGTCATCAACACCTTTAAAAAGAACGGCATCGACCTGTTTTCCCCGACCTATATGCAGTTCCGGAACTGGATAGCGATGATCCCCTTCATCCACGCCGAAGGGCTGTGGGACGACATTAAAATGGGCGGGGCCACCTGCCGGGCCGAGAGTATCCAGGCGGTGAACCTGCTGCCGGTGGTGGCCGACAACCGGCTGTGTCAGGGGGGACTGCTGACACCGTCCTACCGCAACCAGCTGGCGTTCCTTGATATCTACGGCGACGGCCTGGGTAACACCAACTACAACATGGCGGTGACCGGCACGTCCGGGGCCGGAAAAACAGGCCTGGTCCAGCCTATCCTGCGCAGCGTGCTGGACTCCGGCGGTATCGCCTGGGTGTTTGATATGGGCGACGGCTACAAGTCGTTCTGTGAAAACGTCGGCGGCACCTACCTGGACGGCAAGTCACTCAAATTCAACCCGTTTGCCAATATCACCAGCATCAACGAATCCGGCGAGCGTATCCGTGACCAGCTGGCCGTACTGGCCAGCCCTAACGGGACACTGGATGAAGTCCACCACAGTCTGCTGCTGCGTGGGGTTCAGGAAGCCTGGGAAGAAAACAGGGAAAAAGCGCGCATTGATCATGTAGTCCATAAGCTGACGGCCATCCGTGAAGATGACAAATACCGGAATTCGCCGGGTATCACCAACCGTCTGGATGAGATTGTCGAACTGCTCGGGAAGTACTGCTCCTGGGGGATTTACGGCGAGTACTTTAACAGCGACGAGCCGTCCCTGACCGATGATGCCCGCTTTATCGTCCTGGAGCTGGGTGGCCTGCAGGATAAACCCGACCTGCTGGTTGCGGTGATGTTCTCCCTCATTATCTACATTGAGGACAAGATGTACCGCACACCGCGCAGCCTGAAGAAGTGCTGCACCATTGACGAAGGCTGGAAACTGCTCAACTTCAAAAATGACAAGGTCGGCCAGTTTATCGAAACCGGCTACCGGACCGTGCGTCGTCACCGTGGGGCATTCATCACCATCAGCCAGAACATCAAAGACTTTGACGCCGATGATGCATCCGGCGCAGCCAAAGCCGCCTGGGGTAACTCCGCGTTCAAGGTGGTACTCAAGCAGGATGCGTCTGAATTCAAGCAGTACAACCAGAACCGCCCCAACCAGTTCAGCGAACTGGAGCGCAGTGTTATCGGCAAATTCGGGGATGCCAAAGACCAGTGGTTCTCCTCTTTTATGCTGCGCATCAACGACACCTGCAGTTTCCACCGTCTCTTTGTCGATCCGCTCAGCCGGGCGATGTTCAGTTCAAAAGGGGACGACTTCGAATTTATCCGCCAGTGCCGGGAGCAAAACATGGATATCCATGACGCGGTGTATCAGCTGGCACTACGTAACTTTCCTGATGAGATGCGCGAACTGGAAGCGCTCGCGGAGGCCGCATGACCACAGAGCAAAACCTTACCCCTGTTCAGCCTGAACCCACCCTCACTGCGCATGACGTCAGGCAGGGCGTCACCCTCGCCCCGAAAGGACACAGGCGGGCGCAACGTCGTCGTCGCTGTCTGCGCAATCTGCTGCTGGTTGCAGCCACCATTATGTGTATCAACGCGGCGGTCACGTCGGTGCTGATTAGCTGGCGTACCCCGACGGTCGTGTCCTTTGATATGAAGAGCACCGTCGATCAGTTCACCGAACAGGCGGGCGCCCAGTCCCTGGATGAAAAACAGACGACTGACCTGACAGAGCGGTTTATGCGCACCCTCAGCACCGAACTTCAGGAATACCAGCGCCGTCATGACGCTCTTATCCTGGTGACTCCGGCAGTGGTCAGCTGACATTACCGGTGATATTCAGTCTGCCGTGGCGGCGAAGATGGCCGCCGGAGGGGGACAGTAATGTACCGGTGTCTGCTCATTCTGCTTGTCCTGCCCGGCATGGTACAGGCGAAAAACCTCGGTACATGGGGGGAGATGTACCCCATTGCCGAGCAGGACATGCTGACCACCATCCAGACCCGACTGAAAGCGATGGAAGCCAGCGGCGAGATGGCCCGGGAGCAGGAGGCGTTCAAACAGCGCGTTATTGAAAACACCCTGCGCCCGAAGCCGGTTGACGGTCTGACGCTGGCGCAGGAGAACACCACGCATTATATCGACCCCTCACTGACGGTCAGTGAAGATCTGAAAGACCATCAGGGCCGGGTGTTTGCCCGTAAGGGGCAGGTGATTAACCCGCTGGATACGGTGCCGTTTACCGACACCTTGTACTTTATCGACGCCGATAACCCGCAGCAGCTGGCGTGGATGAAGGTGCAGAAGCCCGGGACGCTGACGTACCGCGTCATTCTGGTCAACGGCGATGTTCGTGAAGCCACCAATGCCCTGAATACCCGTATCTACTTTGACCAGGACGGTTCGCTCAGCCGGAAGTTTGCGCTGAAAGCCATCCCGGCCCGGGTGACGCTGGCAGAAGATCGTCGCCGTCTGCGGGTGGACTCGTTTGCCCTGGACGCGCCGGAGGTGAAGCCATGAAACGTTATCTGGCCGGTCTGGGGCTGATATTTCTGTGTCTGGCAGGGATGAGTGGCACGACACAGGCGGCCTCTGCGGAATGCGAGGGGAATTTTGTCAACCCGATCACCGATGTCTGCTGGGAGTGCATCTTCCCGGTGACCATCGGCAATGTGCCGGTGGCCAAAGGTCGCCAGCCGGACACGCCGAATCCGTCGATGCCGATTCAGTTCTGCCCGATGGGCATTCTGTACCGGGTGGGACTGGCCATCGGGTACTGGGAGCCGATGGCGCTGACGGATGTGACCCGCTCCCCGTACTGCATGGTGAATCTGGGCGGGTTCAATATCAATATCGGTAACGTGGGCAGCGGGACAGGCGGGCAGGAAAACCGCGCAAATCCCGGCGCATTCTACCATGTCCACTGGTACAAATACCCGCTCACCTACTGGCTGAACATTATCACCTCGATGGGCTGCCTGCAGGGCGGTGACCTGGATATCGGCTATCTGTCCGAACTGGACCCGATGTGGGACAGCAGTTCGCTGAGCATGATTATCCAGCCCGAAGCCATTCTCTTTGGCAACATCATCGCCCAGGGAGCCTGTGCGGCTGACGCGGTGGCAAGCCTCACGGGTAAACCCATTGATGCCCTGTTCTGGTGTGCCGGCAGTCAGGGCAGCATGTATCCGTTTAACGGCTATGTCTCTAACGAATTCAGCCCGCTGCAGACCTCTTTACTGCTCAGTGAACGCATGGCGTTCAAACTGCACCGTCAGGGCATGGTGATGAACAGCATCGGTGAAAACACCTCCGTGTGTTTTGAATATCCGTCCCCGATCATCCCTAAAAGCCGCTGGCGGTATCACCTGGTTAATAAATATCCCGATGCAGGCCAGTGTCATCCGCTGGGCCGTAGTGTGACCCGCTGGGAAACCGGCAAGAACATGCCCAACGACCGGCGCAATTTCGGGTATCTCTTCTGGCGCAAGCGTAACTGTGTATTTCTTTAAGTCACAGGGAGAAAGACAATGAAACGAGTACTGATGTCGCTGGCCGTGCTTCTGACCTGCGGGGCCGGGATGGCCAGTGACCATACTGAGAACCGCCAGTTTATTCACGACCAGTTGCAACTGGACAGGCAGCGTTTTCGTGCCCTGCAGACGCCGGAGTTTCTGCAACAGCCGCGCACCGTGGCACCACAGGACCAGGCGTTTCTGGACGCGCAGGCCTCACAGTTCCGTCAGGCCATGCAGCCCGGGGAGCGCCCGGTGGACGCGGCCCTGGTGTTTGTGTCCTTCTCGATGCCAGCGGAGGAACTGAAACAGCGCGTGAAGGATGCGGCACAACTCAATATTCCGGTGGTTATCCGGGGGATGGTCAACGGTGATATGCGGGCCACTGCCAATGCCGTGGCCGGTCTGGTGAAAGAGAGCAATACCGGCGGGGTGCAGATAGATCCGACCACGTTTCGCAAATACAACATTACCGCCGTGCCGGTGCTGATTGTGGCCTGTGGCAATCAGGGCGATACGGTCGACCGGCTTCAGGGGGACCTGACTTTACATCAGGCCCTGAAGCGGGTGGCGGAAGAGGGTGACTGTGCTGACACGGCCCGGAACCTGCTGGGTGAGGAGGCGAAATGAAGCGGTATCTTCCTTTACTGATGGCGATGGCATCCTTCTGCCTTGTTCAGCCACTTGTCGCGAATGACCAGTTTAACCAGGGCATGCAGCAGGGTAACGCCAGCAAAGGGCAGGGGGCCGGTGCCATACAGGGGTTTAACCCGGCAGAGGCAATCCCCGGCTACACCGACTCACCGCCGGAAAGCGGCTATTACGGGGGCGTGACGTCCTCCGGCGTGGACATGACCTCACCCGGGTCGTCGGCGCTGAATACCTCGGAGGCCGGGAAAACCATCACCGAATCCATTCTGAACACGCCGCCGGATAATAAACCGTCGCTGGATGCGCCGTTTATTTCTGAAGGGCTGGCCATGAAAGACAAGGCGGAGACCATTACCGGCGGCGGGTTTGCCGGCTGCGTGGACCAGCCTGCCAGCTTTACCGAAATCACCACCCATCAGTGTCTGCGGGATACGAAGATCGAGCAGTACTGTACGCGCACAGCCACGCTGGGGTATGAGGGCAGCACGGAATATGACGTGAGAGTGGTGGAATATGAGCTGAGTGAACTGCCGTCGTGGGAGGAAAACGGCAACATCGTGGTGGCAGTGACGCCGCAAATCAGCGGGGAAATCACGGAAGCCACGTATTCCTGGAGTAACTCCCTCGGTAACAAACCGCGTTTCCATATGACGATTTCCTTTCTCGGTAATAACGTGCAGTGGCACCAGAAGGGGTCGTACAACAACGTGAGCTTTAAGCCTGTTCCGTCCTCCCTGACTGCCGGTGTGTCGTTCACCTCCCGTCATCCCCGTAAAGTCCGGGATGGCTCCGGCTCGCTGACGCACCGCAAACACGTTCCGTTTAAACTGCGCTTCGTGCTGCGGGTAAAAAGGGACAGTTACAAACCCGTCGTGACCTGGTCCGAAAACTGTCCGTTCAGCAAGACCGAGGGGGCCATGACCGGTTCACAGTGCGTGGAACCGGGTGAAACCCGCACGATTGTGGTCGGTGGCCAGACGCTGAGTGCGTATCAGGCCTGCTGGAAATGGCAGGACACGTACCTGACCCAGACAGAGACGGAAGGAACCTGCGGGGAATACATGAGGGACTCCACCTGTACGGTGACCCGCAGCGAGTGTGCCGACACGGTGGACGGCTTCTGCGTCAGTCAGCAGGTGACCTACTCCTGTGAGCGTAAAAAAGAGGGTAACGGCCAGATTTGCGGCGGGGAATTCTTCTGTAAAGACGGCAGTTGTGCCCAGGCGCAGACGGGAACCAGCAATATGTTTGGTCAGGCGGTCTCGGCGCTGGCGGCAGTGGCCGCTGCCGGGGAAGATGTGGCTCTGCTGAACGGGGAAAACGTCCGCGCCTTTACCGGCGAAGCGCAGCACTGCAAGAAGATGGCGGTGGGCTTCAATAACTGCTGCAAGGACTCCGGCTGGGGCCAGGATGTGGGCCTGTCGAGCTGCAGCAGCGAGGAAAAGGCGCTCGGGAAGGCGAAGGACAAAAAGCTGACAGTGTATGTCGGGGAGTACTGCAGCAAAAAGGTGCTGGGCGTGTGCCTGGAGAAGAAACGCGGTTACTGCGTGTTTGACTCCAAACTGGCGCGTATCGTCCAGGAGCAGGGCCGCCGTGGCCAGCTGGGCGTCGGGTTCGGCGGGGGAAAATCACCGGACTGCCGGGGCATCACGGTGGATGAACTCCAGCGACTCGATTTTGGCGTGATGAACTTCAGCGATTTTTATGATGACCTCAGTGCCGGCAGCGACATCCCCGAAGACCAGGCACTACTGAAAAAAGCGCAGGACATCATCGCGGAAAAAATGAAGGATGCGACGCCATGAAACGACTCGCTGTCCTGATGATGGTGTTATCCACCACCCTGCATGCCGCCCCGGATGAGGTTCTGACGTCTAACTTTGCCCGGGAAGAGGGCTGGCAGTGGTACAACCCGAATGCGGCTGAGGAAGACCCTGCCCCCGCGCCAGCCCCGACGCAGCAGGCGCGTCTGGCCAGTATGACTCCGTCAGAGCAAAAGAAGGTGCTCCAGCAGGCCACGCGTGAAGCACTCGATACCGCCATTCTGTATCCGTCAGCGGAGAACTTTCGTCGCTTTATGACCCTGCAGAATTTCTGGACTGACCGGGCGACCGACTTCACTCAGACCTCGAAACTGGCGCGTCTGAAATACCCGGAACTCGACTACAACGTGAAGCGCAGCCACTACAACGGTTCGGTGGAGGCGCGTTTGTCCGAAGAGAAGAAGGTGCAGAGTGCGGTGATAAGCCAGGTGGCGCAGCGCTACGGCCTGTTCTTCTTCTATCGCGGGAATAACGCCGTCGACAACCTGATGGCAGGCGTCATCCGTGCGTTCTGCGAAGACCGGGGTATCACGCTCATGGCGGTCAGCGTGGACGGCAAAATCAGCGACCAGTTGCCGCAGAGTCGCCCGGACAGCGGGCAGGCAGAGCAGATGCGCGTCACCCATTTCCCGGCCACCTTCCTGGTCGACCCGAAAACGCACCAGTGGCAACCGCTGGCCTGGGGCTTTATGAGCCACGACGACCTCGATAACCAGATGGTCAGTGTACTGACGCAGTTCCGGGCCACTTACTGATAATTCCGACCGCTAAGGTAATGTATGCATATCCCTTTACTGAAGACTGCCATCCTGATGGTGGCGATGCTGTCCGGCCTGACGCAGGCCGGGACCCTGGATGATATCCGCGCCCTTGAGGCCACAAAGACCGGGCGTACCGCCCCGGCGCTGGACGGACTCGCTCTGCCGAACACCCCGACAACTGCGACAGTTGATCGTCCGGTTCAGGATACAGCCCCTGTCTGGCTCCCGCTCAGTGACGGGCGGCAGGTGAACGTGCAGGACTGGAAGGTGGTGCTGTTTATGCAGTCAACCTGCCAGTACTGCCGCCAGTTTGCGCCGGTACTGAAATCCCTGTCACAGCAGACCGGCCTCAGCGTGTTCCCGGTGAGTCTCGACGGGCGGGGTGACGCTGAATTCCCCGATGTGCTCCCGGCCACGCCGGATGTGATGGTGGAGTACTTCCAGGGCGGGGTGCCGGTGGCGACGCCCACCACCTTTCTGACCAACGTCAACACGATGGAAACCTGGCCGCTGCTGCAGGGGGCTGCGGGGGCCGGTGAATTTAGCCGCCGTCTCGATGAGGTGCTGCGCATGGCGCTGGACCGTCAGGCCGGCAAACCGCTTCCATCATCTTCTCAGGGACAACAATGATGCGACTGAAACCACTCTGCCTGGCCTTTGCGCTGGGGCTGTACAGCGCAGGCACGGCGCAGGCCGCGCTGCAGGATGATATGAATTCGTTTTTCAATGACATGAGTTATGCCAGTAACGCCACCTCGGCCAAAGCCTGGCAGGGGCAGGCGGCACGCTATGTTTCCGGCGGTTCGTTCTATGCCCGGACCGGCAACAAGAATATCCAGCTGATTTCCATCAGCCTGCCGTCCATCAACGCCGGATGCGGTGGGATTGATGTCTATCTGGGGGCTTTCTCCTTTATTAACTCCGACCAGATTATGGCCTTTGTGAAACAGACGATGGCCAACGCGGCAGGGTACTTTTTTGACCTTGCGCTGGAAACCACGGTGCCGGAACTGAAGGCGGCTAAGGATTTTCTGCAGAAGATGGCTGCCGATATGAACCGCTTCAATATGTCGAGCTGTCAGGCGGCTAAATCGATGGTCGACAGCGTGGCGTCCCTGTGGGGGGAGAGTCAGCAGAACGTCTGCCAGTCGGTGGGCGGGCAAAAAAGCGTCTTTTCTGACTGGGTATCTTCCCGACAGGGCTGTACATCAGGCGGCAAATACGGTGCCGTTACCGACAAGGCTACCGGGGCGGAAAAGGACCAGGTCCTGAAAGATATCAACCTGATGTGGGATGCGCTCGGCAACAGTACGCTCAGCAGCAATGCAGAGTTGCGCCAGTTTGCCATGAGCATCAGTGGTTCGGTGATTTTTGGCAGCAGCGGGGAGGTGCGTATTCTCTCCTCGCTCGCCTCAGACCGCAGCCTGCTGACGGCGATGATGAGTGGCGGCAGCGCCAAAGTGTACGTCTGTGATAACCAGAACAAATGCCTGTCCCCGTCCATGAGTAACGTGACGATATCCGAATCCAAATCCCTCATTCGCATGGTGCAGGACATGCTGACCAGCATCGAGAACAAGGCCATCACCGACTCACCGCTGACAGAGAAAGAGAAGCAGTTCATCAACAGCACCTCCATCCCCATCCTCTCCTGGATAGTGGACCAGTCGTCACTGAGTGTGTCGCAGTCCCTGTTTGCCCAGCTGACGGATTACATCGCCGTCGACATTTACCTGCAGTATCTGGAGGCCGTCATGAAGGTGGTCAACGGGTCTCTGGCCACCAAAGACTATCCGGGGGCCAACATGAAAGAGCTGAAAGCCGGCCTGTCCGATGCCCGGCAGGCGCTCAACTCGCTGCGTATGGAGGTGCAGATTAAGGAGGACGCCCTCATCTCTGCCCAGCAGCAAATCCGCTTTATCCGCCAGCAGGTCTCGTCAAAGATGAGCGACCGCGTGCTGGGTAACTACCAGTTCAGCAGGGTGAATTAATATGTCAGTGGAAACGATTTATACCGTGGCGGGCGGGGCGTGGTTCCAGGACACGCTGAACGGGGTGGCCGCCTTCTTTAACAGCCGGGCGGGGGATGCACTGATTGTGATGGCCACTGCCGTCTCTGTGGTGGTGGGGGCGGCAACCTATATCCGCACCCGAAACCTGATGGACCTGGCGAAGTGGGTGGCCTTCTATGTTTTTGTGCTGGCCGTCATGATTGGGGATAAAACGAATGTCCAGGTGGTGGACCTGTCTGAACCTGCCGCCATTTATCAGGTGGATAATGTCCCGACCGGCCTGGCCGCGCCGGCCAGCCTGATTACCCGTATCGGGGCCGGGATGGCGCAGACTTACGATTTTATCTTTGCCCGCCCGGATGCGCTGACCTACAGCAAAACCGGGATGCTGTTCGGGGCGCAGCTGGCAGCCGGCAGTACCGATTTTCGTTTTTCTGAACCGGAAATTCAGCGTATGTTCACGGATTACGTCCACAACTGCGTGGTGGGCGATATCATGCTGAACAACAAATACACCATCGGGGACCTGATGAATGCCGCCGACCCGTATGCGCTTATTTTCAGCCGTCCCAGCCCGCTGCGTGGCCTGTACGATAAAAACCGAAATTTCCTGACCTGCGAACAGGCCACCACAAAAATTAACACCGATTCTGACGACATCAGCGGGGCCAACCCGCAGCCGTTTCTGCAGCAGGTCCTGAACATGACCCACGGGTTTACCAACCAGGTGTTCGGGCCGACAAACGGGAATAAGGCGGCACTGTTTACCGAAATGCTGGGCGACAGCTACAGCTATTTTCATGGCACGTCCCTGACGTCTACTGAGATTATCCGCAAGAACGTGATAATGAATGGCCTGCGCAGCGGTCTGGAGAGTTTTTCTGCCCAGAACGGTGATACGGCAGGGCTGGTGAATGTGGCCACCCAGACCTCGATGGCCAAAATGCGCCTCTCGCAGGCAACCAGCGCGTCAGTGGCGGCCAATACGCTGCCGGTGATGTATTCGGTGCTGCTCGGCATGACGATTGCCCTGTTCCCGGTTCTGGTTGTGCTGGCAATGGTGAGTTCCCTGTCCTGGATGATTATCAAAGGCTACGTCTACACCATCGCCTATCTGCAGATGTGGCCGTTACTGTTCTCCATCCTGAATCATGCGATGAATTTTTACCTGCAGGGCAAACTCAACGGCACGCCGGTGACGCTGGCCACCTTTGACCAGGTGCAGAACACCTACTCCGATATCGGGACCACGGCGGGCTGGCTGGCGCTGTCCATTCCGTTTATTGCCTGGGGGATGGTGAAAGGGCTGGGGCAGGTGGTGTCGCAGGCGGGGAACTATCTCGGCCAGACGCTGCAGTCCGCCTCCACACAGTCGTCCTCGCAGGCTGTCGACGGGAACTGGTCGTATAACAATATGACGACCGGGAACGTACAGGGCAACAAGTGGGACACCAACTACAGCCATCGTGAAGGTCATATGACCAGCCAGATGGACAGCGGGGCGACGAAGACCCTGACGTCCTCCGGACAGTCGGTCTACAACACCACAGAGGCGATTTCAAAACTGCCGGTCGATATTGCGCTGGGTAAAACTGCATCCAGTAACTGGCAGCAACAGCAGCGTGATGCCATGAGCGAAGCGCAGAGCCTCAGTAACAGCCTGTCGCAGACTTCAAGTCTGGCCACCTCGCAGATGAGTCAGTGGAGCCAGCAGCGGGGTAACAGCGACACCACCGTGGCAGGCAGTGACGCCTCTGCCAGCAGCAACCTGACCAAAGCGCTGAACACCATTCAGTCCATTGGTTCCCGCTATGCCCGGGATGAAAACGTCAGTCTGGCTGAAGGGGTACGGGCAGCAGCAACCAAGAGTCAGGATATGAGTTTTGGTGCCGGGGCCAGTGTGCAGGGTTCTGTTGACACAGATCGTCAGATTCTGGGTAAAGTGGCAGGCCTTGTGACCGGAGCAAAAGTCTCAGGGGAAGGACATCTGAAAGGTGAGTATACGGGCAGAAGTGGCTCCTCGCATGGCACCAGTTCCGATCTGACTCAGCAGGGCGGGACCAGTAAAGGGTTCAGTGCCCAGGAGATGAAGGATTTTCGGGATGCAATGGACGTGGTGACTTCCAGTCGCGTCACCGACAGCGGCAGTCATACGGACAATGCGTCGGCTTCCCTGGCGAACCAGCTGTCGTCCACCTTCTCCAGCCTGAAAAGCCAGGCATCGCAGTATAATGATGCGGTTACCCGCAGCCATGAATACTCGCAACTGGCCAGCTATGCTGAAAATAACAGTGCCAGCATTAACCAGAACTACTCGCAGGAGTTTGTCGGGTATGTCACCAGTCAGCGTCCGGGCGAAGCGGACCAGCTGCTTTCTGATGCGGCCAGCCCGGAAGTGCGTGCCGAACGTGACAGACTGGCGCAGGCATTTGTGGAAGACCGCATGAAGCCGCAGCTGCTGCAGGAGTTTGAGCAGAACAGGGGCCGTACCGGCGAGGGGATGGGAAGTGTGGGGCCTTCCTCTGGCGGCGGTAACCTGCAGAGTGAGTACGATACGCAACAGACTCAGATGGAAAACCGGGCAAACGCTGGCGGCGTGAGACAGTCAGATGATGTCAGTGGTGATGTGGCTGACAGACGCCGTCATGCTGAATCGCAGGTCAGTGATGAAAAAAATACTGTGATCTCGTCCGGCAATACACCGAAGGAAGAATACAACCGCTTGCAGAGTGAGCATGAACAGGGTAATAAAAACTTTAGTGATGCCAAGAGTGCTGAAGAAAAAAGGCAAAATGATTGGGTTGGTGATAATGGCGCAGGGAGAAAGGAATTGAATGATATCAAAGATAACCTGCAAAAAAAGTTTGACCAGGATTGACGGGAGGGATAATGAAACGTTCGGAGCTGGAAAAGGATGCTGCATACATTCTGGATACGTTTAAACATCTGGATTATGAAATTCCAAAAAATCGAGAGATCCTGAAACTCATTTTTAGTAAGCTGGTGATTGTTTATGTATTCCAGTTGCTGTTTATTATCTTTGATATTTTTATAAATTCAAATGTTAGTGAGTATCATTATTTTGATGCGTTTGTGCTGTCTCTGGGGGGTAATGCTTTTTTTAGCCTTATTTTTTTAATGTCAACATACAATCTTGTTAGCTTAAAACTTTCTTTAGGAAGCGAAATCACAGAGCAATCGGTTTTGTTAAAGTTAGTTGAGAGAAAAATTAATTCTTATAGTTTATTTCTCCTGACAGTGAATGCTTTTGTTGGATGTGTTTTACTGTGGTCGGGGGAGCGGTTTGTAGCAGGACTAGGATTCTCATGGTTTGTAACGTATCTAATTAGCATGCTGACACTACAGACATCCCTTTCTCGATATATGACTCCTGCGGTAGTCAGCAGTTTGTCAAAAGTGAAAGAGTTGCTCTCTGCCTCCGCAAAATAACCGTTTTATCATTGTCTGAAACTCCGAAAATCTGTGCAGCATAGCCATATTATTGATGTGGTTATGCTTCTGCCTGTACATTAACCATACTCACACTAAACGTGCGGGTAATAACACTAGTACCTCCGGGCATGACATGTGGCATGCGACTTATATGGAAATGAGAAAAATTATATGAAACATAGCGTTAAACTGATGGCAATGACTGCCGTTTTATCCTCTGTCCTCGTGCTCTCCGGGTGTGGCGCGATGAGCACAGCAATAAAGAAACGTAACCTCGAAGTCAAAACGCAGATGAGTGAAACCATCTGGCTGGAGCCGTCCTCACAGAAAACCGTGTACCTCCAGATAAAAAATACCTCTGACAAAGACATGTCCGGCCTGCAGGCGAAAGTGACCAAAGCGGTTCAGGATAAGGGCTATACCATCACGTCATCGCCGGACAGCGCACACTACTGGATTCAGGCTAATGTCCTGAAAGCCGATAAAATGGATCTGCGTACCGCCCAGGGGTTCCTGAGCCAGGGTTATGAAGGCGCGATAGCGGGCGCGGCATTAGGTGCGGGGATTACCGGTTATAACTCCAGTTCTGCCGGCGCAACATTAGGTGTTGGCCTGGCGGCGGGTCTGGTGGGAATGGCCGCTGACGCGATGGTGGAGGATATCAACTATACGATGGTGACGGATATTCAGATTTCTGAAAAAACCACCGCCAGCGTGCAGACCGATAATGTCGCCGCCCTGAAACAGGGGACTTCCGGATATAAAGTGCAGACCAGCACGCAGACTGGTAACCAGCATAAATACCAGACCCGTATCGTGTCATCTGCCAATAAAGTTAACCTGAAGTTCGAAGAAGCAAAACCAGTCCTCGAAGATCAGCTGGCGAAATCTGTCGCCAATATTCTGTAATACTGTCGGGGTGACCGCCGGGTCACCCTGTTTTAACTGTCGTTTCCTGAAATACATTACACCCTTTAATTTCATTAAATAATCCGTTAACCCGGCAGACTGGCCTGTATCCGGCACGTCTGCCTGTTGTCCGCTTCCGGGAAAATATAATGAGCCTGAATCCTCGCGACTTAACGCAGGGCGGTCAGGTCGCTTTTATGCGCCTGAAAATGTTCCTGCAGATAAATAATCTGATTTCTTATTACGTCATTATGGGGACGGTATTATTTGGTATTGCCGTCCTGCTGATGCGTATGAGTATTCAGAATCTGACTAACGGTATTATTTACTGGTTCGTCCGGGTGATGTCGCCTTTTACGGAACGAATGGTCAGCCAGCCGGTTTATAATATCCGGTATTACGAACATACCCTGCAGTACAGCGCCCGGCAGATCCTCAGCGACAATTACACCGTCTATTGCGGGCAGTTGCTGAAACAGGAGCTGATAATTGCCGGTTGCGCTTCGCTGCTGGTCGCTTTTCTGGCCACACTGGCCGTGTACTGGTATCTCGGGCGTACCGGTCGCCAGCAGAGTGAAGATGAAATCATCGGGGGCCGGGTCCTCAGTGAGTCCCCGAAAGACGTGGCACGCCTGCTGAAAAAACGCGGAGAAGCCTCCGATATTCGTATCGATGATCTGCCGCTGAAGCTGGATTCTGAAATCCAGAACTTCGCCATGCACGGGACAGTATCGACCGGTAAATCCACCCTGATGCGTAAAATCCTCAAGCAGCTGCGTGACCGTGGTGACCTGGTCATCATCTACGACAAGGGCTGTACGTTCGTGGAAGATTTCTACGATGAATCCCGCGATGAAGTGCTGAATGCGCTGGATACCCGTTGTCCCAACTGGGATTTATGGGAGGAGTGCCGCACGATTTCCGAACTGGAGAATGCCAGTACAACGCTGATCCCGGCCAGCAGTGGCGAAGATCCGTTCTGGCAGGGCAGTGCGCGCACCATCTTTGCGGAAGGTGCAGAGCGCATGCGTAAGGACGAGGGCCGCAGCTACAACAAATTCCTGCGTACACTGCTGGCAATTCAGCTGGACCAGTTACGCACTTTCCTCGCCGGAACGCCCGCCTCCACGCTGGTTGACGGCAAAATTGAGAAGACTGCCATCTCCATCCGCAGCGTACTGACCAACTACGTCAAGGCGATGCGTTACCTGCAGGGCATTGACCGCCCGGGACGGGAGAAATTCACCATCCGGGAATGGATGAAGGGCCAGGCGGATAAATCGAAGAATGGCTGGCTGTTTATCACCTCTGATGAACAGAACCACGAGTCGCTCAAACCGCTGATCTCCCTGTGGCTCAGTATTGCCGCCACCAGTCTGCTGGCGATGGGACCTAACCGTCAGCGCCGCGTCTGGTTTTTTTATGACGAACTGGCCTCACTGCACAAGCTGGCCACCCTGCCGCGTATTATTTCAGAAGCCCGTAAGTTTGGCGGTTGCTTTGCCCTGGGATTTCAGAACTTCGCCCAGATGGAAAACATTTATGGGCCGAAAGGGGCCGCAGAGATATTCGACCTGCTGAACACCAAATTTTTCTTCCGTTCCCCGAGCGCCCAGATTGCGAAGTTTGTGGAAGAGGATATCGGGGAAACCCGCCGCCTGAAATTCAGCGAACAGACCAGCTTTGGTCATGAGCAGGTGCGTGACGGGATTTCGTTTGGCAAGGAGGAAGAACGCGTCAGTATCGTCAGCTACTCGGACGTGCAGTCCCTGAACGACCTGCAGTGCTTTGTCACCCTGCCGGGAAGCTACCCGGTAGTGAAACTGACCATGAAGTATGACGCGATGCCTAAAGTGGCTGACGCCCTGCTGTTGCGGGATGTGCAGACCAGTCTTGATAAGAATATTGAGGATGAGCTGGTCCGCCGTACGGAAGAAGAACGCCTGAGCCTGGACGGCCTGTTTACTCCCATGACGCCGGTGCCGGAAAGCGCACCCACTGTCGTCACTCCCCCGCTTTCCACCCCAACGGTGACGCCCCCCTCCGTATCTGTACCGGCAGCGGCTGCCGTGAGTACGGTGTCTTCCGCCACGCCTGCGGCAGGCGGTGCAGCTGCCACTGCCGTTACCACTGAAGGTGGCTCAGCCTCCTCCGGGGGAACAGAGCGGGATATCGAACAGGATTTACCCCGGGAGATGCCGCCGGGCCTGAACGGTGACGGGGAAGTGGTGGATTTTGCGGCCTATGAGGCCTGGGAGCAGGGCCAGCATCAGACCCGCGACATGACCCGCCGGGAAGAGGTCAATATCAACCATGCGACAGACAAAACGCATGAGATCGATGACGGGAGGGAATACTGATGCTCTCCATTTCTTCCATCAAGGGTGATGCGGGCTATTACAGCCACGAAGACAACTACTATGCCAGCGGTTCACTGGATTCCCGCTGGATGGGGGACGGTGCGGAGAGGCTGGGCCTGAAGGGGGAAGTGGCCAGCGCCGATATGGATGCGGTCCGCCAGGGCAGACTGCCTGATGGCAGTGACCTGTCCCGGATGGTGGATGGTGTCAACAAACACCGCAGCGGCTATGACCTGACGTTCTCCGCCCCCAAAAGTGTCTCCGTCATGGCGCTAGTCGGGGAAGACCGGCGTTTTATTGAGGCACATAACCGGGCCGTGGCGGTGGTGATGCAGGAAGTGGAGCAACTGGTCAGCGCCCGCATCACGCAGGAGGGAAAAACGGAAACGGTGCTGACTGGCAGTATGGTGGCCGCACTCTATAACCATGACACCTCCCGGGACCTTGACCCGCAGGTGCACACCCACGCCCTGGTCTTTAATGCGACATTCGCCGGTGAAAAATGGCGGTCGCTGGCCAGCGATACCCGGATGAAAACCGGTTTTTCTGAGAATCTGTACGCCACCAAGATAGCGCTGGGAAACCTGTACCGTTCTGCCTTACGGGAAGACATTGAGTCGATGGGATTCGAAACGGTGGCGGCAGGAATACATGGCCTGTGGGAGCTGAAGGATGTGCCGGTGGACGTTTTTTCCTCGCGCAGTCAGGCCATCCGGGAGGCCGCCGGGCCGGACGCTTCAGCTAAATCTCGTGATGTTGCTGCACTCGATACCCGCCAGGCAAAAGCCTGGGCCGATCCTGAACTGCTGAAAGCTGACTGGCGCCGGCGCTTAACCGACGAAAAATTCGATATCGATAACTACATCAACCAGGCGCAGAAGCGGGCGGAGCCACCTGGTCCTGTTGTTGGCAGTACAGAGGGTATCCGGACTACAGGCCAGCCCGCCAGCGCGTCTTCCGCTCAGATATCTGAATCAGACGTGCAGAAAGCCGTCAGCGACACGATTTCGGCCCTGTCGGACAAAAAGGTCCAGTTCACCTGGTCCGAAATGCTGGCCGGCACAGTCAACCGCCTGCCGTCCGTGTCGGGCCTGTTTGAACAGGCACGCGCCGGTATTGAGGTCGCGATTGAAGGGCAGCGGCTTATTCCCCTGGACCGGGAGAAGGGCATCTTCACTTCTGATATCCACCTGCTGAATGAACTCAGCGTCCATCAGCTGGCGCGCACAGCCGTTGCGGAGCAGACCGTACTGGTCTTCCCGGAACGGGCAAAAGAGCGTGATATGCCCGCCGGGGATGCGGTCTCTGTCCTGACCCAGGATAAAAGCCCGGTTGCCATTCTCAGCGGGCGCGGGGGGGCACAGGCCCTGCGGGAGCGCACGGAAGACGTAGCCATGATGGCCCGTTCTCAGGGACGGGAAGTAATGGTGATTGCAGCCGATGGTCGCAGTGGCCAGTTCCTGGCGGAAAGCCCGCACCTGACAGGCCAGGTGATGCTGCGCTCGCAGATGAACGCTGACACCTTACTGCCGGTGCAGGGGACGGTTATCGTCGACCGGGCGGAGCGACTGTCGCTGAAAGAGACCGTCCTGCTGCAGGAAAAGGCACTCAGCGCCGGGGCACAGCTGATATTCATGGATACCGAGAACCGGCAGGGCACGGGTAATGCCCTGTCGGTGCTCAAAGAGGCGGATATTCCCCAGTACCGGTTTTACGGCACGCAACTGCCGGAGGTGCGGCTGGTCAGCGAGGCGGACAAGCGGAGCCGTTACAGCCAGCTGGCACAGGACTATGTGCGTCTGTCGGATGAAGGGCGGGATGTGGTGGCCCAGGTGACCGGCGCCCGGGAACAGCAGCAGCTGACGGAGGTTATCCGGGATACGCGGCGTGATGCGGGTGCGCTGGGTCGGGAGCAGGTGACGCTGCAGGTGCTGGAGCCGGTGTGGCTGGACAGCAAAACCCGCCATCAGCGTGATAATTACCGGGCCGGGATGGTGATGGAGCAGTGGGACGCTGAGAAGAAAACGATGACCCGCCATACCATTGACCGGGTGGCAGAGGCGACCAACAGTCTGGTGCTGCAGGGTGAAGACGGGAGTCGCCTGACCCTGAAGGTGACGCAACTGGACGGCAGCTGGAGTTTGTACCGCAGCCGGACACTGGCGGTTTCTGAAGGGGACCGCGTCAGGGCACTGGGGCGGGAGCTGAAGGGGGCCATCAAAGCGAAAGAACAGTTTACAGTGGCGGGGCTGGAAGAGGGCGCGGTACGGCTGCGCAGCGGCGACCGGGAACTGCGTCTGCCCACAGACCGGGCTGTGAAGCTGGCCCATGACTATGTGGAAGGGACCGGGGCCGGTACCAGCGCGTCGCGCACGGTACTGGCTGCAGTCGGTCCGCGAGGCCTGAATAAACAGACCCTGAACTCGCTGGCGCAGAGTGGCAGCGACATCCGGATTTATACGCCGCTTGCGCCTGAGCAGGCGGCGCGCAAAGTGGAAAGTGTGTCTGCGGTGCGCCTGGCCAGTGACCAGGTTCGCCAGTCGACCGGTGAGGCAAATCTGGATACCGCCATACAGGCCAGCCGGGACCGTCTGATGTCGGATGCGGAGCAGGCGGTGAGTCTGGCCATCCCGCGCGCCCAGCAGGGGCTGGTCCATCTCGGTGAACTTACCCTGCTGGCCGAGGCGGTGAAGTCTGGCCAGCCGCTGGCGGCGGTCCGGGCTGAAATCGCCCGCCAGGTGGACAGCGGGGCGCTGATTAAGCTGGATTCGGTTGCCGGGGCGGGAAACCGCGTCCTGGTCCCGCGTGTGGCGTATGAGATGGAAAAGACCATCATTCGTCATATTGCTGAGGGTAAGGAAGCTGTACAACCCCTGATGGCGCTGACGCCTGCCTCGGTCCTGGCGGGCCTGACGGCAGGTCAGCGGGAGGCCACGCGGGCAGTGCTGGAGAACACCGACCGCTTTATGGCCATTCAGGGCTACGCCGGGGTGGGGAAAACGACCCAGTTCAGGGCGGTGATGGGTGCCCTGAACACCCTGTCTGAGTCCGTACGCCCGCAGGTCATCGGTCTGGGACCGACACACCGGGCGGTGCATGAGATGCGCGAGGCCGGGGTGGAGGCGCGCACACTCGCCAGTTTCCTCAGTGAAACCCGGCTGGCCATTCAGGCCGGGGAAACACCGGACTTCCGCAATGTCCTGTTCCTGACGGATGAGAGTTCTATGGTGGGCAACCGCGACATGGCAGAACTCTACCAGCTGGTTGCTGCCGGCGGCGGACGGATGGTCTCCAGCGGGGATACCGCGCAGCTGCAGGCCATCTCCACTGGTCTGCCGTTCCGCCTGGTGCAGCAGCGCAGCGCCATCGATACGGTGGTGATGCAGGAGATTGTCCGCCAGACCCCGGCGCTGCGTCCGGCGATTGAAAGCATCATCGCCGGTCAGGTGGAGATGTCCCTGCACCAGGTGGATGACGTCACCCCACAGCAGGTTCCGCGTCAGCCCGGAGCCTGGGTGCCCGATAATTCCGTGATGGAAATCCGTGAACCGAAAAAGGACCCGGAGCAGGGGTATCTCGTGGCTTCCGGACAGCAGGCGCTGTCTGTGGAACAGCTGGCCCTGGTGCGCACCGACATCATTGAAGCCATCCGGGACGACTGGATGGGCCGTACCCGTGAGGCGCAGCAGCAGACGCTGGTTGTGGCAGAACTGAACGCCGACCGTCATGCCATCAATGAGGCCATCCATGCCGCCCGGCATGAGAAAGGCGATACCGGCGCAGAGGAGCGTACGTTCACCGTGCTGGAGCCGCTGCGGGTACCGGATAACGTTCTGCGGGCCGTCGAAACGTTCGCCGCGTACACCGGCGCGGTGGCCATGATGAATGAGCGCTACTGGACGGTAGCGGACGTGAACACGGAGGACGCCGTGGTCACGCTGCGGAATGCCGACGGGGAATCGGTGCTGATTTCTCCCCAGCAGAACACGTCGCAGGATATTTCCCTCTTCACGCCCCGCGACCTGACGCTCAGCCAGGGGGACCGGGTTCGCTTTACCCGCTCGGACACCGACCGGGGCTATGTGGCCAACAGCTTGTGGGAAGTGGCAGGGTTCACTGATGATGGTGCCATCCGGTTCCGCCAGGGAGACCAGGAGAAAGTCGTCGACCCGCAGGCGATGACGGAGGACCGTCATATTGACCTCGCTTACGCCCTGACGGTGTATAGCGTGCAGGGTGCCAGCGAGCGCTTTGCCATTGCCCTGACCGGTACGGAAGGCGGCAGGAAACGAATGGCGTCTCTGGAATCCACCTACGTGACGCTGTCACGCGCAAAAGAGCATGTGCAGGTCTACACCGACAACCTGGCGGGCTGGCGGGCCGATGCCCGGCACTCAAATGCCGGTCAGACCGCCCACGACCTGCTGCACCAGAAAAGTGACCACGAATCCGACACCGGCAACCGACTGCTGGCCACTGCCTCACGACTGGATAAAACCGCGCTGGGGCGCAGGGTTCTGGCGGAAAACGGCCTTGAGGGCGAAACAATGGCCCGCTTCATTGCTGCCGGCAAAAAATACCCCGCACCGTATGTGGCCCTGCCGGTCTGGACCCGTCACGGGAAAGAGGCAGGGGCGCTGCTGACCGAAATCCGCATCGAGGATGACGGGATGCGCGTGGTGCTCAGTGAAGAGTCCCGGTTGCGTGGGGGAGAGGATGCGCAGTTCGCCGGCCTGCAGGCCAGCCGTAACGGACAGACACTCATTGCTGATGATGCGCAGACGGCGCTGCGCCTGGCACAGGAGAACCCGGAAAGTGGGGTGGTGATACGCCTGCACGGTGAAGAAAGGCTGCTCAATGCAGCCCGCCTGACCGGGGGGCGGATCACGGAGCCTGATGAGGTGGCCCGGACAGTGCGCAGTGTGGCGGAGGCTGAAGCGGCGGCGAAAGCGGAAGACCCCATTACGTTGCCTCCGGATGAGCAGCAGAAGCTGGCAGAGGCGCAGGAAAAAGCGGCGCGGGAACTGGCGGAGCAGGCCCGGCAGGAATTGCTGCCGGCATTGCCGGGGACGGAAGGTGATAAGCCTGACCCGCAGCTGTCAGCCAGTGACGAACGCCGTCTGCGGGACGGTACAGACCGGGAAACCCGGGAACTGGATGAGGCTGTCCGGGAAGCAGTGGCGGAAGGCCGGGGACCCCGCCAGCAGGTGCGCGAACAGATGGAGCGTACCGAGCGTGAGTGGGTGGTGAATGTGCCGGAGAAAGAGATTGAGCTGGAAAAAACGCTCGGTGGGGACTGATTAAGGGAGATAAAAAGTATGGTTATTGCGATTGTTATTATTGTCATTCTGCTGGCTGGTTTTGTGGTGCTGCTCCGGCAGGCTGGTCGGGCCAGCCATCCCCTGTTGCAGGCACTGCGTGCACGGGGAATGCGTCCGGGGACGGCGGAGCAGCTGCTGTGTGGCAGGCCGTCGTTTGTCAGTGCCGGACGTCTGATGACGGTGCGGGAACAGCGCTTTCTGCGTCGCCTCGACAGGGTGACCGATTCCCGCCAGTGGCGTCTGTGTCCGCAGGTTCGTGTGGCCGATATCGTCCGCGTGGCCCCCGACCGGAAGTCCGGCAGCCGGGAATGGTGGCAGCTGTTCCGTCTGGTCTCACAGTGGCACTGCGATGTGGTTATCACGGACCGTGACGGGCGTATCGTGGCAGCGGTGGAGCTGGACGACCGTACCCATCAGGCACCGAAGCGCCAGCGGCGGGACCTGTTGCTGGAGGAAGTACTGAAGCAGGCGGGTATCCCGCTGCTGCGGGGTGATGACGAACAGCAGCTGGCGGAGCGCGTCAGGGCGCATCTGTGTGCACAGCGTCCGGAGGGGACCGCATGAATCCGGAACCCGTTGCCGTACATCACATCAGACCGGTCCTGACCCTCTCCGGCCTGCAGCGCGATGTTATCCGGATGGTCGCGTTCATGGCGATGGTGGGGGACCACCTCGCCACCGCCTTTCAGGCTGACCTGCCGCTGCTGAATATGGCCGGGCGCTGTGCATTCCCCCTGTTTGCACTGGTCAGCGGGTGCAACCTGACAGGTAAAACCCTCAGGCAACGAAGCCTGAACCGTCTGTGGCTGATGGCGCTCCTGGCCCAGCCAGGTTACTGGCTGGCCTTCCGGGACGCGGGACTGGTCTGGTGGCAACTCAATATCCTGTTCACTTTTGCGGTGGTTATGCAGATGACCCGGTTCCTGCAGAACACGACTGTACTCAGTGGCATTGCCGCCTTCGCGGCCCTGGTGGGGTATCTGCCGCTCAGTTCTGCCAGCTACGGCATATCCGGTCTGCTGATGCTCGCCGGGGCGCTGCTGGTCTGGCAGGTCCGGGACACGCTGCGGCCCGCCCTGTTTGCCATCTGGCTGCTGCTGGTTGCCCTGCTTAACGCCCGTCACGGGGATGTGATGATGCTTTCCGGCGTGATTCTGACGCTGACGGTGCTGTTCTGTGTTCACGGGCTGGTACCGGCTTCCGGACGACGTCTGCAGGCCGGACGCTGGTTTGCGCCGGGTTACGCCCTCCATCTGATACTTATCGCGCTGCTGGTCAGTCTGCGCTGATGTCAGTTTCCGATTTCCCACATAAACAAAGGAGTATGTATGCGCGTTCTTAAATATGGCGTCCTGATTTGTGTCGCGATTCTTGTCTGCCTGACGGGATATCTGTCTTTACGCAGCTTCCAGGCGGAAGGGGCCAGTCTTAAAACCTGCGCGCTGATGTCAGGGCCACCCCTTATCTGGCTGTCTTACCAGAAAGTCAGTCTCTTTGCTCAAAAATTCACGACTGAAAGGAAATCATCATGAAAAACAAGACAATCATTCTCTCAGCTGCTGTCGCATTGCTGATGTCTGGCGGTCTGGCATTTGCCGGATTCGACAGTACTCCAAAGACTCAATATGTGGGCCCGCCATTCGGCAGCACTCCACAACCTGAGTATCTGAGTCCGCAGGGGGAACAGGTAACGACTAACGTGCTGTTGCGCCAGATTCTGGCGGAGGTCATCAGGTCAAACAGCCTGAAAGAAGACAGACGTTGCAGCGACGGTGAAAAACAGTACTCGCCGGGCTACGTCATTACGGTCGACAAGAAAACGCTGCGCTGCGACAGCGTCAATGGTTATCCGGAATGGTTGGAGGATAAAGCCAAATGATTGTCCCTGTGGATATAAACCGTGACGAATTCGGGTACTGGGAGCATCCGGCGTTAATCCGGAGTTGCTGCCAGACCACGCCACAACTGATGTGGTGGTTGCGGGTACAGAAGCTGGAGTGTTTTGTGATGACCATGCGCGATGAAGCAACGGACGCATACTGTGCTGCCTGGGATGACGGACCACCGGATGCGTCAACGTGGGAGCTGACACCTCCTCCCGGAGAGGGCTGGTTTCTGGGTTCTGTCCATGATACCGGCGACGGACCTGCCTGCTACTGGTTCCGTCATATCAAAAATGGCTGACGCCGCCGCACTGCGTCGTTGTCCAACCCCGGCAATCGGGGAAAAGCGAGTTTCCCCCGATTCCGGCGTTTCTGAGTAAATCCAGTGAAGGAAATACCATGCAAATAACTCACAAAATATCTTTGCGTCGATGGGTTCTGCCCGGCCTGCTTGGTCTGGCAATGTGTGCACCAGTCCCAATTACTTACGCCGCCACCATTGAAACTGGTTTTTCTCCGGAAGGTACGGCTCTGCAGCTGGTTCTTAAGACAATTGAGAGATCACAGCAGGAAATCCGCCTGATGGGCTATTCCTTCACCTCTCGGGAGGTGGTCAGCGCTCTTATTAGCGCAAAACGCCGTGGTGTTGATGTGAAAGTGGTACTGGACTGGAAAGCCAATACCGGCAAAAACAACAACGCCAGCAGGGCGGCAATGAACCTGCTGGTCGGTGCCGGCATTCCGGTTCGTACCGTCAGTGCGTACAAAATTCTGCACGACAAAGTGATCGTCAGCGACGGCCGCCACACCGAAGTGGGATCGTTTAATTATTCCCGTGCAGCAGACCGTTCGAATTCAGAAAACGTGCTTGTGGTGTGGGATGACCCGGTAGTCGCGCAGAAATACCTGGATCACTGGGCATCCCGTTGGGCGCAGGGAACGGACTGGAAACAGACGTACTGACATTTCAATAAACGATCCTGAAACGTAAACCGTGCGCCAACACAGGTTACGTTGATAAAGTAAGTCGCTGATTTCAGGAATCTGTAGTATTCTCTGCAAACGATCCAAGTTTGATCCTTGAGGAGGCAGAGATGTCGCAAGCCACTAATGTAGATACTTCCTCAGCGAAATCTAAACGTGCTTACAGGAAAGGTAATCCACTTTCTCCATTACAGAGACAGCAGTCTCATGTGGCGAAATTGAAAGAAACGCACAAAGAAATGCGTGTATATGTAGAAAAATCTCTTAAGGCCGATTTGGAGCAACTGTGTGCAGCTAACGGTATGACTCAGTCTGCGATGATAGAGAAATTGATACAAGATGCCGTTCTGGAGTGCAGAAACAACGTTACGGATTAACTTTCTTGAGTCTCTGGTGATCCAGTGCTAGATTACTGATCGTCTAAAGATATTTTTGGCTGGCCACGCCGTAAGGTGGCAGGGAACTGGTTCTGATATGGTGTCTACCCGGGACCAGAAAAGCAAAAACCCCGATAATCTTTCTCAAGTTTGGCGACTATGAAGATTATCGGGGCCCTAACTAAACCGTACAGAAGCTGTTGCTCTGTACGGGGAGTATAGTTTTATGCTCAGAAAACTGCAATACCTGTTTCTGTGCCATTTGCTCCTTCCGTGCAACATAAGCGCAGGAAGGGGTGACTGAAAGGCACAATCCGCAACACTGGAGTCAGCTGTCGACCGAAGACCAGATCCGTTTCTGGGAAGGTGTCGATGGTGGTGACACATCCTCTTTTCTGGTAACTCCTGAGAAGAAGCGTACACGTCGTCGCCGTGGCGAACACTCCACCAAACCCAAATGCGAAAATCCGTCCTGGTTCCGTCCTGCGCACTATAAAGCGCTGGGGGGGCAGCTTGGCCATGCCTATAACCGTCTGGTGAAGAAAGATCCGGTGACGGGCCAGTACAGCCTGCGTATGCATATGTCTTTGCACCCTTTTTATGTCCGCGAACGGCAGCGTGCCGGGCGTAAGTACGCCTTTCGTCCGGAAAAACAACGACTGCTCGATGCCCTGTGGCCGGTGCTAATCAGTTTCTGCGATGCCGGCAAACATACTGTGGGCATGTGTGTATCCAGGCTGGCCAGAGAACTCAGCCCAAAGGATGCAAAAGGGAGTGTCATACCTGAAACGGAAGTCACCGTATCCCGTCTTTCCTGCCTGATTTCTGAGCAGGTGCGCTTTGGTACGCTGGGTGTATCAGAAGAAACCAGTTGGGACCGGGAATCCCGTAAGCGACTGCCCAAATACGTCTGGATAACCACTACCGGCTGGCAGATGTTGGGCGTGGACCTGATGAAGCTACAGGAACAGCAGATGAAGCGGCTGCGTGAGAGTGAAGAACGTCGCCGGCTCATCGAGGAAGGTATTCTGGGGGAAGATGAAGATATTTCTGTCCACGCGGCCAGAAAACGCTGGTACCTGCAGCGCAGCCTGGAAGCACTGAAGTACCGTCGGGAGAAAGGCGCGGCGCGTAAACGTGCCAACCGTCTGGCAAAGCTTCCCCCGGACCGCCAGATTCACGAGATGTCGCGGCATATCATGAAAACCCTGCCACCTGATGAGGCATACTGGTGTACGTCTGAGCGTCTTGAGCTGATGGCTATCCAGAATCTGTACCAGCTGGAGCTTTCGCTGGCGGCCCCACCACCACACTAGCGATATCAGCCCCCGTTAATTTTCTGTCGCCAGCCCCTTACGGGGCTTGTGGTGCTGGTTCCGTTCGCCCATTTTTCGGCAGTCCATCGCTTTTTCTTCATCATCCCCCTGTGTTCTCCCATTTTTACGGTCGCAGGAGCGTTCATATTGACGACAGGACTGAGTTATCCACACATTTCCGCAAACAAATAAGTAAAGCTTTTCACAAACAGATATCAGCAAACCCGGAAAATAATCTAACCCCCCTTTATTAATCCCCTGCATCGCAAGCCTGCAGGGAGATCCTTTATCCTCTGAAACACTGTGAGTAAATGATATAAGGCCCGCCCTTGCAGCGGACTTACGTCCGCGCCGGTTCGGAAACACCAGAAGTACCTCCCGTCGCACAGCGCCGGGCCCCTTCAGTGCAAATAGTTACAACATCCAGAATTTTGAACAGCATAATCAGAGCAAAAACCCACCATCCAGCCCCTCCCGGCACTGAAAAGCGAGGCCGCCCCGGGCCAAAGGCCCGGAACAACATCGCTTTTAATGCTGGATGATGTAACTAAACATTTGAGTGGCTGCCAGTAACATCGCGGCAGGTTCTCAATACAGCCCCCGGGCACCGGCCTTGCCGGCGCCACGGCTCCGGAAATCACGCGCTGTACGTCGCAAGCGCCGTACAGCCCGCTCACCGGAGTTAAAAGGGCTTAATGAAACCACATCATAGCTATAAGCGGGTTATGGCTTAGCAGGGCGAAGGGATGGATTGGTGGAACCTATCAACAGCGTAACCGGCTGCGCCGGGCTACGGCGCCATTAACAACCGTGCTCTGGTCAACTTCTGAGGGCGCCTCTATGCGCCTCTGGCGCATTCCCGGAATGCCTGCGCGCTGCTCGGCATTCTTAACCCGAATATTGAAGCAGCATTTCCGGCTACGCCGGGTCCCGGCGCCACTCACCATCAGTATTCTGTTTACCACCTGCTGGCGCCTCCATGCCGCCTGGCGGCATTCGTGACCACAGCTTATGCTCAGCAGTAGAAATACTGACGTTAAGCCTCTGCCGTAGTATATTTTCGCGATTATCCTGGGGAGCCCGCAGAATTCGGAAAAAATCGTACGCTAAGGTTTTCCGGGCATCCGTAAGGGCCGAAACTTCCCGTCTTCCAGTCTGCGGCTCTGCCGCCAGACGTAATCGCCGGTTAGGTTGATGTGCTCCCAGCCCAGCGGCGACAGGAATTGCAGCAGCTCGCCGTCCACCGGCTTGCCGGCCTCGACCAACCCCTGGGTGGCGCGTTCCAGGTACACCGTGTTCCACAGCACGATAGCCGCCGTCACCAGGTTGAGGCCGCTGGCCCGGTAGCGCTGCTGCTCGAAGCTCCGATCCCTGATTTCCCCAAGGCGGTTGAAGAACACCGCCCTGGCCAGCGAGTTGCGCGCCTCACCTTTGTTCAGGCCGGCATGCACGCGGCGGCGCAGTTCAACACTTTGCAGCCAGTCCAGGATGAACAGCGTGCGCTCGATCCGGCCCAGCTCGCGCAGGGCCACGGCCAGTCCGTTCTGGCGCGGGTAGCTGCCGAGCTTGCGCAGCATCAGCGAGGCGGTGACGGTGCCCTGCTTGATCGAGCTGGCCAGGCGCAGGATGTCGTCCCAGTGGGCACGCACGTGCTTGATGTTCAGGGTGCCGCCGATCAGCGGGCGCAACGTCGGGTAGGCTTGCACGCCCTGCGGCACGTACAGCTTGGTTTCGCCGAGGTCGCGGATGCGCGGCGCGAAGCGGAAGCCTAGCAGGTGCATCAGGGCAAAGACGTGATCGGTGAAGCCGGCCGTGTCGGTGTAGTGCTCCTCGATCCGCAGGTCGGACTCGTGGTACAGCAGGCCGTCGAGCACATAGGTGGAATCGCGGACGCCGACATTCACCACGCGGGTGCTGAACGGCGCGTACTGGTCGGAGATATGGGTATAGAACAGCCGTCCCGGCTCGCTACCGTACTTCGGGTTGACGTGCCCGGTGCTCTCGCCCCGGCCACCCGCGCGGAAGCGCTGGCCATCGGAGGATGAGGTCGTGCCGTCGCCCCAGTGGGCGGCAAAGGCGTGGCGATACTGGTGGTTGACCAGCTCGGCCAAGGCCGCCGAATAGGTTTCGTCGCGGATGTGCCAGGCTTGCAGCCAGGACAGCTTGGCGTAGGTCAGGCCGGGGCTCGACTCGGCCATCTTGGTCAGCCCGAGGTTGATCGCATCACCGAGGATTGCGGACAGCAGCAACGTCCTGTCTTTGGCCTCGGCCCCGTCCTTCAAGTGGGTGAAGTGGCGGCTGAAGCCCGTCCAGTCGTCCACGTCCATCAGCAGTTCGGTGATCTTGATGCGCGGCAGTAACTGGCTGGTTTGGTCGATCAGCGCCTGCGCCCGATCCGGCACCGCCGCATCCAGCGGGGTGATTTTCAGCCCTGACTCGGTGAGGATGGCATCGGGCAGCTCGTTGTCCTTGGCCAGGCGGGTGACGGTGGCCAACTGCTCGTCCAGCAGCTGCAAACGCTCTTCCAGGTACTGGTCGCTGTTCGGGTTGATCGCCAGGGGCAGGGCCTGCTCGCGCTTGAGTGCGGCGAACTTCTCGGCCGGCAGCAGGTAGTCGTCGAAGTCGCGGAACTGCCGCGAGCCCTTGACCCAGATGTCGCCGGAGCGCAGGGCGTTCTTCAGCTCGGACAGGGCGCAGATTTCGTAGAATTTCCGGTCGAGGCCTTCCGGGGTGATCACCAGCGGCTTCCAGCGCGGCTTGATGAAGGCCGTGGGTGCATCGGCCGGCACCTTGCGCAGGTTGTCGGCGTTCATCTCACGCAGGGTCTGCACGGCTGCCAGCACGCCTTGCGCGGCCGGCGCGGCGCGCAGTTCCAGCACCTCCAGCAAGGCCGGCGTGTAACGGCGCAGGGTGGCGAAGTTCTCGCCGACCAGGTGCAGGTGGTCGAAGCCTTCCGGCCGGGCCAGCAGCTCGGCCTCGCTGACGCTCTCGGTGAACTCGTCCCAGGGAATCACCGCCTCGATGGCGGCATAGGGGTCGCTGCCGCTTTCCTTCGCTTCCAGCAGCGCCTGGCCGATCCTGGAGTACAGGCGCACCTTGTCGTTGATCGCCTTGCCCTGCTTCTGGAACTGCTGCTGATGCTTGTGCTTCGCGCCGCTGAACAGCTTGACCAGGATGCGGTCATGCAGATCGACCAGCTCATCGATCACGGTCGCGGTGCTCTCCAGCACCACGGCGGCCAGGGTCGCGTAGCGGCGCTGCGGCTCGAACTTACCGAGGTCTTTGGGCGTCATCTGCCCACCCTCGCGGGCCAGCTTGAGCAGGCGGTTCTGGTGGATGTGCCGGCCCAGGCCTTCGGGCAAGTCCACCAACTGAAATGTCTTCAGCCGCTCGATGTGTTCCAGCATGTGCCGAGAGTTGGGTTTCAGCGGTGCCTGGCGCAGCCAGGTCAACCAGGTGATGCTGCTGCCGGCCTTGAGCTTCAACAGCTCGTCCAGCTTGGCCCGATGCGAGTCCGTGAGTGGTTCGACCAGGGCGCGGTAGACCCGCCGATTGGCTCGCGCAATGGCTTCCGAGCAGGCCCGGTCAATCACGCTCAGCGCCGGCAGGATGCGTCGTTTCTGCCGTAGGCTCTCCAGGGCCTGACCGGCCAGCAGCAAGCCTTTGTCGGTCTGCTGGGCCAGCTCGGTTAGCTCGCGCACCAGGGCGCGGAAGTCGGACAGGCCGAACGGGGCCAGTTGCAGGTAGGTGCGCAGTTCCTGGGCATGCTCGCGACGGGTCACGTCGCGCTCGCCGTACTTTGCCCAGCTCGCCGGCTCGGCCTGGACTTGCTTCGCCACCCACAGGATGACCGGCTCGGGCAGCTCGCTGTCGGTTCCCAGCGCGTAACCGGGGTAGCGCAGCAGGCAGAGCTGCACGGCGAAGCCGAGGCGGTTGGCGTCGCCGCGTCGCTGGCGGATCAGCGACAGGTCGGAGTCGTTGAAGGTGTAGTAGCGGATCAGGTCATCCTGGCTTTCCGGCAGCGCAAGCAGGGTGTCCCGCTCCGTGGCCGAGAGGATCAAGCGACGCGGCATGTGTCAGTCGTCCGTGCGGAGGTACTGGTAGAGGGTTTCCCGGCTGATGTTGAACTCGCGGGCAAGCTGCGCCTTGGGCTCGCCGGCCGTCGCTCGCTGCCGCAGGGTAGCAGCCTGCTCATCGGACAGGGCTTTCTTGCGGCCCCGGTACGCGCCACGCTGCTTGGCCAAGGCGATGCCCTCACGCTGCCGCTCGCGGATCAGGGCGCGCTCGAACTCAGCGAAGGCCCCCATCACCGACAGCATCAGGTTGGCCATCGGCGAGTCCTCGCCAGTGAACACCAGGCCCTCCTTCAGGAACTCGATGCGCACGCCGCGCTGAGTCAGCTTCTGTACCAAGCGACGCAGGTCATCGAGGTTGCGGGCCAGCCGATCCATGCTGTGCACCACCACTGTATCGCCTTCGCGGACGAAGCTCAGCAGCGCTTCGAGCTGGGGGCGCTGGGTGTCCTTGCCCGATGCCTTGTCGGTGAACACCTTGCTCACCTGGGTTTGTTCCAGCTGGCGTTCCGGGTTCTGGTCAAAGCTGCTGACCCGGACGTAGCCGATGCGGTGCCCCTGCACGATGTCTCCTTGGTTGAAGGCGGCTTAAGTGCACTTTCTGTTCCGTTGTGCCTCAAAGCCCATTTCTGTCAGGCTGAAATCTATAACCTTCGCGGGCATGTGTCAAAAAATGGGAAAGCAGACTCTATTCTGACGAAGCGGCGCGGCCCTGCCTGACATCAAGTTAGGGTATGCCTCAACCTGACGGCGGCGAATCACAAGCGTCCGGTTTGACGCTGGTTTCGGTCGCAGTGCTGGCCCGCGCCTGGAAGCGCTGATAGCACTCCAGCCCGCAGAAATGCTCCACGTACTCGGCCCCTTCCGGCGTGAAGGCGGCATCGAGCGGGATTTCCTTGCAGCACACGCAGCAACTGGTGCTCGGTTCATTGGCGTTCATGGTGGTGTTCCTCCATTGGTTGACGAAGCCGACGAAGGCCGCCGCCGGCATCGGCCTGGCGAACAGGAAACCCTGCACCGTGTCGCAACCCGCCTGCCGCAACCACGCAAGGCAGTCGGGTGTTTCCACACCCTCGGCTACCACCTCCATTGTCGTTTTCAGAAGACGGCTGCACTGAACGTCAGAAGCCGACTGCACTATAGCAGCGGAGGGGTTGGATCCATCAGGCAACGACGGGCTGCTGCCGGCCATCAGCGGACGCAGGGAGGACTTTCCGCAACCGGCCGTTCGATGCGGCACCGATGGCCTTCGCGCAGGGGTAGTGAATCCGCCAGGATTGACTTGCGCTGCCCTACCTCTCACTAGTGAGGGGCGGCAGCGCATCAAGCGGTGAGCGCACTCCGGCACCGCCAACTTTCAGCACATGCGTGTAAATCATCGTCGTAGAGACGTCGGAATGGCCGAGCAGATCCTGCACGGTTCGAATGTCGTAACCGCTGCGGAGCAAGGCCGTCGCGAACGAGTGGCGGAGGGTGTGCGGTGTGGCGGGCTTCGTGATGCCTGCTTGTTCTACGGCACGTTTGAAGGCGCGCTGAAAGGTCTGGTCATACATGTGATGGCGACGCACGACACCGCTCCGTGGATCGGTCGAATGCGTGTGCTGCGCAAAAACCCAGAACCACGGCCAGGAATGCCCGGCGCGCGGATACTTCCGCTCAAGGGCGTCGGGAAGCGCAACGCCGCTGCGGCCCTCGGCCTGGTCCTTCAGCCACCATGCCCGTGCACGCGACAGCTGCTCGCGCAGGCTGGGTGCCAAGCTCTCGGGTAACATCAAGGCCCGATCCTTGGAGCCCTTGCCCTCCCGCACGATGATCGTGCCGTGATCGAAATCCAGATCCTTGACCCGCAGTTGCAAACCCTCACTGATCCGCATGCCCGTTCCATACAGAAGCTGGGCGAACAAACGATGCTCGCCTTCCAGAAAACCGAGGATGCGAACCACTTCATCCGGGGTCAGCACCACCGGCAAGCGCCGCGACGGCCGAGGTCTTCCGATCTCCTGAAGCCAGGGCAGATCCGTGCACAGCACCTTGCCGTAGAAGAACAGCAAGGCCGCCAATGCCTGACGATGCGTGGAGACCGAAACCTTGCGCTCGTTCGCCAGCCAGGACAGAAATGCCTCGACTTCGCTGCTGCCCAAGGTTGCCGGGTGACGCACACCGTGGAAACGGATGAAGGCACGAACCCAGTGGACATAAGCCTGTTCGGTTGGTAAGCTGTAATGCAAGTAGCGTATGCGCTCACGCAACTGGTCCAGAACCTTGACCGAACGCAGCGGTGGTAACGGCGCAGTGGCGGTTTTCATGGCTTGTTATGACTGTTTTTTTGTACAGTCTATGCCTCGGGCATCCAAGCAGCAAGCGCGTTACGCCGTGGGTCGATGTTTGATGTTATGGAGCAGCAACGATGTTACGCAGCAGGGCAGTCGCCCTAAAACAAAGTTGGGCTTCACCAGAGTATCAAGTTGCCGAGCTGGCGATAACCTAAAACATTAAAAAGAGGTTTGAAATGAATGAAGGAAAAAATGAGGTCAGTACTTCAGCTGCTGGCCGGCTACGACCGTGCCCCCTGATGTGCGACGGGCAACAGGCATGCGTGTCACGCGCGCCTGAATGCGGATGGGTGTTGCCATCGACGGCATGTCGAAATGCGCGCGTTGCCTTCGTCGTTAAAGCATTCTTGTCCCGGAAGTTTTGAGTATGTCCGCCACGCTCCACGACACCGCAGCGGATCGTCGGAAGGCCACCCGCCGCGAATGGATCGGCCTGGCCGTGGTCGCCCTGCCGTGCCTGGTCTACGCCATGGACCTCACGGTGCTGAACCTGGCGCTGCCGGTGCTCAGCCGTGAACTGCAGCCCTCCAGCGCCCAGCTTCTCTGGATCCTGGACATCTACGGCTTCTTCGTCGCCGGCTTCCTGATCACCATGGGCACGCTGGGCGACCGCATCGGCCGGCGCCGGCTGTTGTTGATCGGCGCGGCGTTCTTCGCATTCGCCTCGGTGCTCGCGGCGCTGGCCGATACCGCCGCGCTGTTGATCGCGGCGCGCGCCTTGCTCGGCCTGGCCGGCGCCACCATCGCGCCGTCCACCATGGCGCTGGTCCGCAACATGTTCCACGACCCGCGCCAGCGCCAGTTCGCCATCGGCGTGTGGATCGCCGCGTTTTCGCTGGGCAGCGCGATCGGTCCGCTGGTCGGCGGCGTGTTGCTGGAGTTCTTCCACTGGGGCGCCGTGTTCTGGCTCAACGTGCCGGTGATGCTGCTGACGCTGGCGCTCGGCCCTCGCTTCCTGCCCGAGTATCGTGATCCGGACGCGGGGCACCTGGACCTGGCCAGCGTGCTGCTGTCGCTGGCGGCGGTGCTGCTGACGATCTACGGGCTCAAGCAGTTGGCCGAGCATGGAGCGGGCCTCGCCTCGATGGCTGCGCTGCTGGCCGGGCTGGCGGTCGGGGCGCTGTTCCTGCGCCGCCAGGGCCACATCGCCTACCCGCTGCTGGACCTGCGGCTGTTCGCGCACGCGCCGTTCCGCGCGGCGCTGGCGGCGTATGCGCTGGCCGCGCTGGCCATGTTCGGCGTCTACATCTTCATGACGCAGTACCTGCAGCTCGTGCTGGGGCTGTCGCCGCTGCAGGCCGGGCTGGCCACGCTGCCCTGGTCCCTGTGCTTCGTCATCGGTTCGCTGTTGTCGCCGCAGCTCGCGGCGCGCTGGCCGGCGGCGCGCATCCTCGTCGTGGGCCTGTCGGCAGCGGCGTTCGGCTTCGCCGTGCTGGGGCTGGGGCAGGGCCTGTGGTGGCTGGTGCCGGCCACGATCGTCATGGGCCTGGGCCTGGCGCCGGTGTTCACCATCGGCAACGAGATCATCATCACCAGCGCGCCGTCCGAGCGCGCGGGCGCGGCCTCGGCCTTGTCGGAGACGGTGTCCGAATTCAGCGGCGCGCTGGGCATCGCGCTGTTCGGCAGCGTCGGCCTGGTGGTCTACCGGCAGGCGCTGACCAGCGCGGCGCTGCCCGGCCTGCCGGCCGATGCGCTGCAGGCGGCCGGTGCCTCGCTCGGGGGCGCCGTGCACCTGGCCGACACCCTGCCGGCGTGGCAGGGCGCGGCCTTGCTGGCGGCCGCACGCGCGGGCTTCACCGATGCGCTGCAGGCCACGGCCTGGGCCGGCGCGGTGCTGGTGCTGGTGGCCGCTGGGCTGGTGGCGCGCCTGCTGCGCAAGCGCCCAGCGCTCGCATCTGGTTGACCCGCTCGCGTCCGGACCGCGCTGGATTCAGCGCGCTGCTGGCGGGGCGGCTGCAGGTCGCATGGCCTCAGGCGGCTCTTCTGGCTGCGCGAGGTAGACGGTCTGCGTCGGAAACGCGATCTCGGCGCCATGCGACTCGACGATGCGCCCGATGCGCAGCAGCACATCCTGCTTGATCTCGTGGAAGGTGACCCACACCGTGGTCTTGGTGAAGGTGTAGACCATGATGTCCAGCGAGCTCGGCCCGAACGCGTTGAAGTTCACGATCAGCGTCTGCGTGGTGTCGATGCCGTCGTGCGTGGCCAGCATGGCGCGGATGTCGGCGACGATGGGCTCGACCACGCCGAAATCGTTGTAGCGCACGCCGATGGTCTCTTTCAGGCGGCGGTGCGACATGCGCGAGGGGTTGCGTATAGGAAGTTCAAACGCCCTTTTCGGGCAGTCTGCTGGGTAGGCGGCGGTCGCGCAAGCCCCGTTTTGGGCACGGATCGGACGTCTGTGAGTGGGATTTCGGCATCGCGGGGCCACGCAGCGGCGTTGTCAGCAGCCATGCTTCGCTGATTCCCGACAGCGGGCCGAGCGCCGCCCTGCGGATCGTGACCGCATCGGCTCGGATTCCGGTTTCGCCGTCGGCTGTGCAGCCGGCAGATCGTCACGCGGCTTGCACTGGCGGCGCGCGCGCTGCGGGCCTGTAGTGCGCTTCTTCCCGCGCGCCGTGCTTCTCGAAGTGGGCGAGGATGGCGCGGATGGCGGTGGGTTCCTCGATGCTGGCGACGATCCGCACGGTGCCACCGCAGTGGACGCAGGCGGTGACGTCGATGGAAAAGACCCGCTTGAGCCGTTGCGCCCAGCTCATCGCACGGCGCTTCTCCTCGGGGCTGCGCGGCGCGTCGTGGGCGCTGACGTCCACTGGCGCCGCATCGCCCGCAGGCCGCTTGCCGCGCCCCGAGGGCGTCAGCTGCGCACGCAGGTTTGCATTCGGGGCGAATACGCCGTGGAAGCGGGTGAGATGCGCGCGAGGTGGCGGGACCAGCGCCGCCAGCTTGGCGATGAAATCCACCGGATCCCATTCCACATGCGTGGTGCCATTGCGCCACGGGGTCTTGAGCTGGTAACGCACCCTGCCCTGGAGCGCTATCGACAGCCGCTTCTCGCTGATCGCCGGGCGCGTGATGTAGCGGCACAGCTTTTCCCGCTTGTGGCTTTCGTGTGCTTCGGCCGCCACGCCGGCATGCAGTGAGAAGCCGCCGACCTTGCCGGCTTCGCCCTCCAGCGAACCGGCGTCACCGGGCAGCGTTTGCAGCGTGACGACCTTGCAGCCAGCGTCGCGGCCGGTGGCGATGCGGTAGGTGATCGAACTCATCCGCAGCCCATCCATGCTGTCGTCGCCTGCAGCGCTGTCTGCCAGGAAGGCCGATTCGCCCTCCCCTTCGAGCCAGCCTTTGCGCGTCAGGTGCCGACACACCCGGTGCGCGATGGTAGCTGCCAGCTGGGTCAACTGCGCGGTGGTGGGCGCACGGGCGCGGTGCAGGCGCAGTTCGCGCCGCGGCAGCTCGGTGGCTTCCACGTACACGCCGTCGAGCCACAGCATGTGGAAGTGGATGTTCAGGTTCAGCGCGCTGCCGAAACGCTGGATCAGCGTCACCGCGCCGCACTGGGCGCTGGCGCGGTCGATGCCGGCTTGATCGGCCAACCAGCCGGCGATCACGCGCTGCACGATGCCCAGCACCGGGCCAATGGCTTCTGGCTTGCTGGCGAACAGGAAACGCAAGGGGTACGGAAAGCTCAGCACCCATTGCCGCACAGGCCGCGGGCCGAACACCTCCTCGACCAGGTGCCGCGCACTCTCGGCCATGCGTCGCGCGCCGCAACTCGGGCAGAACCCGCGCTTCTTGCAGGAGAAGGCCACCAGCCTCTCTGCACGGCAGTGCTCGCACACCACCCGCAGGAAGCCGTGCTCGAGTACGCCGCAACGCAGGTAGGCATCGAACGCCTCGCGGACATACCCGGGCAGCGAGCGGCCCTCCGCTTCGATCCGTGCAATGAAGTCCGGGTAGTGCGCCTCTACCAACGCGTACAGCAGCGTGCGCTCGGGCGCGTGGCGCGCGTACCGCGAACCGGTGTGGGCGGACGGCAGTGGCGCGCATCCCGCGGCTTGCCGCCGGGATGTGGCGAGGCGCGGCACGCAGCGCTCCGGTGCGGGGACGGCTGCTCAGTGTTGCGCCTGTGTTCGCACGTTCGTATCGGTGCGTTCTGATCTTCGCGTCAGACATTGCCGCGGCGCGGGCACAACAAAAAGCCCGGCATCGCTGCCGGGCTCCGGCCCCGTCCTTGGGGCCTTGATGTCGGGTCGTTGCCGGGATCGGACCGCGCTGGCGCGGTCCGGTTCCCTGACGACCGGGCCAACCGGATCAGAAATCCATGCCGCCCATGCCGCCCATACCGCCAGCACCCGGCATGGCCGGCTCTTCCTTCTTCGGCACTTCGGCCACGACCACTTCGGTCGTGATCGCAAGGCCGGCGACGGAAGCGGCGTGCTGCAGGGCCGAGCGGGTCACCTTGGTCGGGTCCAGGATGCCCATGGCGATCATGTCGCCGAACTCGCCGGTGGCGGCGTTGTAGCCGTAGCTGCCTTCGCCGGCCTTGACGTTGGCCACGATCACGCTCGGTTCTTCACCGGCGTTGGCCACGATGGCGCGCAGCGGGGCTTCCAGCGCACGGCGGGTGATGGCGATGCCCAGGTTCTGGTCTTCGTTGATGCCCTGCCAGGGCAGATCCGTGCACAGCACCTTGCCGGCCGGCAGCCCTTTTTAAGCGGGTACATATGCGTGATACGATCAAGGTGCTCCTGCTGCTGGGCGCATCCTTTGCGCTGGTTGCGTTGGAGAAAACCCTGGGCGAAAGGGCGCTATTTTCCGGATTGCTGGCGGTGATGGGGATGGGCGTCACCCTTTTAAAAACCAACGCCCCGGTTGCAAAGCGTATATCCGGCAAATTTTCAAAGCTTTGGGTGGCGGCAGAAATCTGGCTGTTTGTGCTGGTGGGTGCAACGGTCAACATCCGTTACCTTTTCTCCGCCGGGCTAAGCGGCATGCTGCTGATCACAGCTGCGCTGCTGTTTCGCATGCTGGGCGTGTGGATGAGTACGCTGGGTACAGACCTATCCCGGAAGGAGCGCCTGTTCTGCATGATTGCCTATCTGCCCAAGGCAACGGTGCAGGCTGCAATCGGCGCTATTCCGCTGGCGATGGGGCTTGGCAGTGGGGAAACCATACTTGCGGTGGCGGTTCTTGCCATTATACTTACAGCGCCGCTGGGGGCGTTGGGCATCGAGCTGAGCTATAAAAGGCTGCTTCAAAAACAGCAGTCGTAGTGTGCTTGTTCGATAGAACAAAAGAGGAACGAAAAATATTTTTCGTTCCTCTTTTTTAGATGATTTGCCTTCTGATTGGCTTATCCATTCTTTTTTATCAAGTATATAAGTTCTGTTCCGATGGTCTTTTTATCCTCAATCTCAAACTCGGCGGGCAAGCCGCCCTCGAACCATGCGGCGTAGTTCGCCTCCATGCCTTTTCCACGCCCGCCTAAACTACGCGTGGGAAAGCTGACAGCCATGCGCGGGGTATTGAGGGATTGTAAAAGTGCCATGGCAGAACCGGCCTGCTCCCGCTCCAGCAGGGGCAAAAGCTTAAAAATCAGCGCCAGGTCGCCGGCTTCGGCGGGCGGCGCACACAGCACATCCTGCAGGGCAAAGGTAAAATCCCAATCTTTTTCCCTAGCAAAGGGGGTGATGACATCCCCCAATCCCTGGTGGATATCACAGCCCCACACGGATGCAATGCCGCGCTCGTATAGCGCCAAGGGGTTAAGACCGCAGGCGATATCCAGCACGCGGCGGGGAGTTTCGGCTGAAAAGATAAAATCGTACAGGGTATCCAGCTCGGCCAGTCGCTCCTTGGTGGAGGCATGCAGCGACAATGCCTTTTTTACATCGCCCGCAGAAAGCGCGGCGGCAGCAGCCTTGAGCGATTCCGGGGTGACATATGCCCCGCAAATTCCATGCAGCCGGGTGCGTGCAGCCTCTACGGTCTGTTTGGGGGATTTATGCCGCCCCCATTCCTCAGTCAGGATGCGCCGCACGGTATCCGGGCAAAGGGCGCGGTATTTTTTTGAGGCCAGGATGGAGGTGAGGGCATCGTTGATGTTCATCGGTGTCTCCTAAATCGTTTTCGGGGTCTGACGCTCAGTGGAACGAAAACTCACGTTAAGGGATTTTGGTCATGAGATTATCAAAAAGGATCTTCACCTAGATCCTTTTAAATTAAAAATGAAGTTTTAAATCAATCTAAAGTATATATGAGTAAACTTGGTCTGACAGTTACCAATGCTTAATCAGTGAGGCACCTATCTCAGCGATCTGTCTATTTCGTTCATCCATAGTTGCCTGACTCCCCGTCGTGTAGATAACTACGATACGGGAGGGCTTACCATCTGGCCCCAGTGCTGCAATGATACCGCGAGACCCACGCTCACCGGCTCCAGATTTATCAGCAATAAACCAGCCAGCCGGAAGGGCCGAGCGCAGAAGTGGTCCTGCAACTTTATCCGCCTCCATCCAGTCTATTAATTGTTGCCGGGAAGCTAGAGTAAGTAGTTCGCCAGTTAATAGTTTGCGCAACGTTGTTGCCATTGCTGCAGGCATCGTGGTGTCACGCTCGTCGTTTGGTATGGCTTCATTCAGCTCCGGTTCCCAACGATCAAGGCGAGTTACATGATCCCCCATGTTGTGCAAAAAAGCGGTTAGCTCCTTCGGTCCTCCGATCGTTGTCAGAAGTAAGTTGGCAGCAGTGTTATCACTCATGGTTATGGCAGCACTGCATAATTCTCTTACTGTCATGCCATCCGTAAGATGCTTTTCTGTGACTGGTGAGTACTCAACCAAGTCATTCTGAGAATAGTGTATGCGGCGACCGAGTTGCTCTTGCCCGGCGTCAACACGGGATAATACCGCACCACATAGCAGAACTTTAAAAGTGCTCATCATTGGAAAACGTTCTTCGGGGCGAAAACTCTCAAGGATCTTACCGCTGTTGAGATCCAGTTCGATGTAACCCACTCGTGCACCCAACTGATCTTCAGCATCTTTTACTTTCACCAGCGTTTCTGGGTGAGCAAAAACAGGAAGGCAAAATGCCGCAAAAAGGGAATAAGGGCGACACGGAAATGTTGAATACTCATACTCTTCCTTTTTCAATATTATTGAAGCATTTATCAGGGTTATTGTCTCATGAGCGGATACATATTTGAATGTATTTAGAAAAATAAACAAATAGGGGTTCCGCGCACATTTCCCCGAAAAGTGCCACCTGACGTCTAAGAAACCATTATTATCATGACATTAACCTATAAAAATAGGCGTATCACGAGGCCCTTTCGTCTTCAAGAATTTTATAAACCGTGGAGCGGGCAATACTGAGCTGATGAGCAATTTCCGTTGCACCAGTGCCCTTCTGATGAAGCGTCAGCACGACGTTCCTGTCCACGGTACGCCTGCGGCCAAATTTGATTCCTTTCAGCTTTGCTTCCTGTCGGCCCTCATTCGTGCGCTCTAGGATCCTCCGGCGTTCAGCCTGTGCCACAGCCGACAGGATGGTGACCACCATTTGCCCCATATCACCGTCGGTACTGATCCCGTCATCAATGAACCGGACTGCCACGCCCTGAGCGTCAAATTCCTTTATCAGTTGGATCATATCGGCAGTGTCGCGGCCAAGACGGTCGAGCTTCTTAACCAGAATGACATCACCTTCCTCCACCTTCATCCTCAGCAAATCCAGCCCTTCCCGATCTGTTGAACTGCCGGATGCCTTATCGGTAAATATACGGTTTGCTTTCACACCTGCGTCTTTGAGTGCTCTGACCTGAAGATCAAGAGACTGCTGACTGGTTGAGACCCGAGCGTAACCAAAAAGTCGCATAAAAATGTACCTTAAATCGAATATCGGACAACTCATGTCTATTATTACAAATTTACGATTTAATAGACATATTAATGTAACAGTTTTACGATGTCCGATAATTTATAATATTTCGGACGGTTGCAAAATTGTTAATGAATAACTGTCAGGTAGGGAGCCTGATATGCCTGTCGACTTTCTAACCTCTGACCAAAAACAGAATTACGGTTGTTATGCTGCAGAACCTAATGACGTGCAACTGGCGCGCTATTTTCATCTTGATGAACGGGATCTGGCCTTCATTAACCAACGACGGGGCAAACATAATAGGCTGGGCATTGCGCTTCAGCTCACCACAGCCCGTTTTCTGGGAACATTTCTGACGGATTTAACTCAGGTTCTGCCTGGTGTTCAACATTTTGTCGCGGTACAGCTTAATATCCACCGTCCAGAAGTTCTCTCCCGCTATGCTGAACGGGACACTACCCTTAGAGAACATACTGCATTAATTAAGGAATATTACGGCTATCATGAATTTGGTGATTTTCCATGGTCTTTCCGCCTGAAGCGTCTGCTATATACCCGGGCGTGGCTCAGTAATGAGCGACCGGGTCTGATGTTTGATTTTGCCACTGCATGGTTGCTTCAAAATAAGGTATTACTGCCCGGAGCAACCACACTAGTACGTCTCATCAGTGAAATTCGTGAAAGGGCAAATCAGCGGCTGTGGAAAAAGCTGGCCGCACTGCCGAACAAATGGCAGGCAGCTCAAGTGATGGAGCTTCTGGTCATTCCGGAAGGTCAGCGTGTATCAGCACTGGAACAGTTGAAAAAAGGCCCTGTTACAGTCAGTGGACCTGCGTTTAATGAAGCGCTGGAACGATATATCCGATTACGAAGTCTTGAGTTTTCCCGACTGAACTTTTCCGGTCTGCCTGCCATTCAACTGCGTAATCTGGCTCGTTATGCTGGCATGGCGTCGGTAAAATATATCGCTCGAATGCCACAGCAGAGAAAGCTTGCTGTACTTACTGCATTCGTTAAAGCACAGGAAATAACGGCATTAGACGATGCCGTTGATGTGCTTGATATGCTAATTCTGGACATTATCCGCGAAGCAAAGAAAACCGGGCAAAAAAAAAGACTCAGGACACTGAAAGATCTTGATCAGGCCGCATTGTTACTGGCGCGGGCATGTGCATTGTTGCTGGATGATAATACAGATGTCCCAGATCTCAGGCAGGTTATCTTCAAGTGCGTACCCAAAAACAGACTGGCAGAATCTGTAAGCAAGGTTAATGAACTTGCTCGTCCACAGAACAATAATTTCCATGACGAAATGGTTGAGCAGTACGGTCGGGTTAAACGTTTTCTTCCGGCGGTGTTGCGGGACCTGCATTTCCGTGCGGCACCGGCAGGTGAACATGTACTGGCTGCGATTCATTATCTGGCAGAACTGAATGGTTCGAAAAAGCGCATCCTTGATGATGCGCCTGAACATATTATCACCGGTCCCTGGAAACGCCTCGTATACGATGCGGAGGGACGGATACAGCGTGCAGGTTATTCACTATGTTTGCTGGAACGCCTTCAGGATGCACTGCGCCGCCGGGACATCTGGCTTGAAAACAGTGATCGCTGGGGAGATCCTCGCGAGAAGTTGTTGCAAGGTGAAGAGTGGCAGACTCAGCGTATTCCTGTCTGTCGGGCACTGGGACATCCTGTCGATGGACGTAAAGGTGTGCAACAACTGGCTATTCAGCTGGATGAGACCTGGAAAGCCGTGACATCACGATTTGAAAAGAATGCGGAAGTTCATATCTGTAATGAAGGTAAATATCCATCCCTGACTATCAGTTGTCTGGAGAAACAGGAAGAGCCACCATCATTGCTTCGTCTAAATAATCGGATCAAACAGCTACTCCCACCGGTAGATTTAACGGAACTGTTACTTGAGATAGATGCCCAGACAGGATTTACACATGAGTTTGCGCATGTCAGTGAATCTGGTGCTCGAGCGCAAGATTTGCACATCAGTTTATGTGCGGTATTGATGGCTGAAGCCTGTAATATCGGACTGGAACCGCTGATAAAGCACAATATACCAGCACTGACCCGCCATCGGCTCAGTTGGGTGAAACAGAATTACCTTCGTGCAGAAACGCTGGTCAGCGCCAATGCCCGCCTGGTTGATTTTCAGTCCACACTGGAGCTTGCTGGTCGTTGGGGAGGTGGAGAAGTGGCATCAGCTGACGGCATGCGCTTTGTCACACCAGTGAAGACCATCAACTCAGGATCTAACAGAAAATATTTTGGTTCTGGACGAGGCATCACCTGGTATAACTTCGTATCTGATCAGTACTCTGGGTTCCATGGCATTGTGGTACCCGGTACATTACGGGATTCGATTTTTGTACTGGAAGGACTTCTTGAGCAGCAGACAGGGCTGAATCCAGTTGAAATCATGACAGACACTGCGGGTAGCAGCGATATTATTTTCGGTCTGTTCTGGCTACTGGGGTATCAGTTTTCCCCCCGGCTTGCCGATGCAGGTGAGGCGGTGTTCTGGCGGGTGAATAAATCGGCAAACTACGGAGTACTGGATAAGTTGGCCCGAGGATATGCAGATCTGTCAAAAGCGGAGAGTCAGTGGGATGAGATGATGCGAACCGCTGGTTCGCTGAAGTTGGGTACAATTCATGCGTCAGAACTCATTCGCTCTTTACTGAAAAGCTCGCGCCCATCAGGACTGGCACAGGCAATTATGGAAGTAGGGCGTGTAAACAAAACGCTATATCTCCTCAATTATATTGATGATGAAGATTATCGTCGGCGGATCCTGACGCAGCTTAATCGAGGAGAAGGCCGCCACGCTGTGGCTCGTGCGATTTGTTACGGACAACGCGGAGAGATCAGAAAGCGTTATCGTGAAGGGCAGGAAGATCAACTGGGGGCGCTGGGCCTGGTTACTAATGCAGTGGTTCTGTGGAACACGCTCTATATGGAGGAAGCGTTGAGCTGGATGCGCCGTAATGGCGAAGAAATTATAGATGAAGATATCGCTCGGCTATCTCCCCTGATGCACGGGCATATCAATATGTTGGGCCATTATACATTCACGTTGCCAGAGGATATTTTAAAAGGGGAACTGAGAGCTCTAAATTTAAATATAAACAACGAATTATCTCCTTAACGTACGTTTTCGTTCCATTGGCCCTCAAACCCCAAACCCAGCGCTATGCGCTCAAGCGCGGCGTGGGCTACCTGAACGATATCCAAGGATTTCCTGACCCTGCGCTCTATCCCGATATTGCTGAGGCGGACTGCAGGCTGGTGGTTATGCACTCAGCGCAGCGGGATGGCATCGCCACCCGCACCGGTCACCTTCGACCCGAAGACGCGCTCGACGAGATTGTGCGGTTCTTCGAGGCGCGGGTTTCCGCCTTGCGACGGAGCGGGGTCGCTGCCGACCGGCTCATCCTCGATCCGGGGATGGGATTTTTCTTGAGCCCCGCACCGGAAACATCGCTGCACGTGCTGTCGAACCTTCAAAAGCTGAAGTCGGCGTTGGGGCTTCCGCTATTGGTCTCGGTGTCGCGGAAATCCTTCTTGGGCGCCACCGTTGGCCTTCCTGTAAAGGATCTGGGTCCAGCGAGCCTTGCGGCGGAACTTCACGCGATCGGCAATGGCGCTGACTACGTCCGCACCCACGCGCCTGGAGATCTGCGAAGCGCAATCACCTTCTCGGAAACCCTCGCGAAATTTCGCAGTCGCGACGCCAGAGACCGAGGGTTAGATCATGCCTAGCATTCACCTTCCGGCCGCCCGCTAAATATCTCCTTTTGGGTTGTTAATAAAACATCCAATAAGTTGACTGTGCGTGAAAAAGAAAGTTTTGTGTGATGGCGTTGAAGATCGCACCGTTAAGCTCTTATGTGGGATGGTGCAGAGCTCGACGACTACCGATAAAACGCAACCGCCGCAAACAGACAAGAAAAAGCCCCAACTGATAACAGTTGGGGCTTCAGTATTGTGATTGGTGGAGCAATAGCACCCTGAACCCAAAACCTTCTCGCTCAACCGGTAGTGGCTGATAACAACTCGTGAGGGCTATTGCGGGTTAAGCATTTAGCGATGTCTAGGGCCAGACTGGACGTCTGAACGCAAGCCGCTGATACTGTACATAACCACAGTATCAGCGGAGGATACCCATGTCGCTGGCAAGGAACGCCACGGCGAGTCAATCGCCCACTCAAACAAACGGTTACGAACGCCACCAACCCGACCAGACGCTGCTCTACCAGCTGGTTGAGCAGCACTACCCAGCCTTCAAAGCCTCACTCGAAGCCCAAGGTCAACACCTGCCTCGCTACATCCAACAAGAATTCAACGACCTCCTCCAATGTGGCCGTCTGGAGTATGGTTTCATGCGGGTTCGCTGCGAGGATTGTCATCACGAGCGTCTGGTCGCCTTCAGCTGTAAACGACGCGGCTTTTGCCCTAGCTGCGGTGCCCGCCGGATGGCCGAGAGTGCGGCGCTGCTGATAGACGAAGTCTTCCCCAAGGAGCCCATTCGCCAGTGGGTGCTCAGCTTTCCTTTCCAGCTACGCTTTTTGCTGGCTCGCCATCCCCAGCTGATGGGCCAGGTCTTGAGTATCGTCTATCGTACACTCTCAACTCATCTGATCAAAAAAGCCGGTTACACCAAAGCCTCTGCACAAACTGGCTCAGTGACTCTTATCCAACGCTTTGGCTCCGCGCTAAATCTCAATGTCCACTACCACATGCTGTTTCTCGATGGTGTCTATGCCGAAGATGACTATGGCAAGCAACGCTTCCATCGTGTCAAGGCACCCACTTACGATGAGCTGAATACGCTCGCTCACACCCTCAGCCATCGCATCGCTCGCTGCATGGAAAAGCGTGGGATTTTGGAGCGTGATGCCGAGAATACGTGGTTGACACTGGAAGAGGGCGAAGACGATACGCTGACTCAATTACATGGTGCTTCGGTTACGTATCGCATTGCCGTCGGCCCCCAGCAAGGGCGCAAAGTCTTCACCCTGCAAACCTTGCCAGGGCGTGAGGATAAAGCCGACTCAAGCAGTCGAGTAGCCAACCATGCTGGTTTCTCGCTACACGCCGGTGTGATGGCCGAAGCGCATCAGCGGGATAAGCTTGAGCGCTTGTGTCGCTACATTAGTCGGCCAGCGGTTTCAGAAAAACGTCTGGCATTAACCGCCAATGGGCAGGTGCGTTACGAGCTCAAAACTCCGTACCGCAATGGCACCACCCATGTGATCTTCGAGCCGCTGGACTTCATCGCCAAACTCGCTGCGTTGGTACCTAAGCCGCGAGTCAACCTCACACGCTTCCACGGCGTCTTTGCACCGAACAGCAAACACCGAGTTCAAGTAACACCCGCCAAGCGGGGCAAGAAGCCCGACAAATCGGAAGGTCTCGATACTAACTGGCGTGACAAGAGTCCTGCAGAGCGCCACCGCGCCATGACCTGGATGCAACGCCTCAAGCGAGTCTTCAATATTGATATTGAAGTCTGCGAACACTGCGGCGGTCACGTCAAAGTGATTGCCAGCATCGAAGATCCGAAGGTCATTGAGCAGATTCTCAAGCATCTGAAACAGAAAACAGCCAAGGCGAATGCCGCCAAGCAGCGTGAGCTGCCACCAGAACGAGCGCCGCCACTGACTCCCAGCCTGTTCGATCCATCACAGAGTCGTCTCTTTGACTGACGACCCCAAATCCAACACTGCTCAACACTGCCAACTTTTAAACGGGGCGGTGGGGCAGTTTGTATCTCTCGAGCTATCAGGCTAGAGATTTTACCGCCAAATCGAACCTTATTAGAGCGGTTTAGGCTGGACCGGCAGTTAAAATTGGGGCTTGAGCGGTAAACGAGTGAGGGAATTTCAGGTAAGATACTTCGGATGAGGAGCAAAAAGGTGGTTTATACTTCCTATACCCTTTCTATCAGCTGTCCCTCCTGTTCAGCTACTGACGGGGTGGTGCGTAACGGCAAAAGCACCGCCGGACATCAGCGCTATCTCTGCTCTCACTGCCGTAAAACATGGCAACTGCAGTTCACTTACACCGCTTCTCAACCCGGTACGCACCAGAAAATCATTGATATGGCCATGAATGGCGTTGGATGCCGGGCAACCGCCCGCATTATGGGCGTTGGCCTCAACACGATTTTCCGCCATTTAAAAAACTCAGGCCGCAGTCGGTAACCTCGCGCATACAGCCGGGCAGTGACGTCATCGTCTGCGCGGAAATGGACGAACAGTGGGGATACGTCGGGGCTAAATCGCGCCAGCGCTGGCTGTTTTACGCGTATGACAGGCTCCGGAAGACGGTTGTTGCGCACGTATTCGGTGAACGCACTATGGCGACGCTGGGGCGTCTTATGAGCCTGCTGTCACCCTTTGACGTGGTGATATGGATGACGGATGGCTGGCCGCTGTATGAATCCCGCCTGAAGGGAAAGCTGCACGTAATCAGCAAGCGATATACGCAGCGAATTGAGCGGCATAACCTGAATCTGAGGCAGCACCTGGCACGGCTGGGACGGAAGTCGCTGTCGTTCTCAAAATCGGTGGAGCTGCATGACAAAGTCATCGGGCATTATCTGAACATAAAACACTATCAATAAGTTGGAGTCATTACCCTTGCAGAGTTTATTAAGTATCATTGCAGCAAAGATGAAATCAATGATTTATCAAAAATGATTGAAAGGTGGTTGTAAATAATGTCTCAATGTGTGAGAAGCAGTCTAAATTCTTCGTGAAATAGTGATTTTTGAAGCTAATAAAAAACACACGTGGAATTTAGGTTAGACTATAAATAGAAAAAGGCGTTTTGACAATGACAGAGATTATCAAAGATTTATACCAATTTACAGAGGTAATGGAGCCGATTAAGCTTTCAATGCACCAATACTTATTGATGACAAATGAGCCTGTTCTCATTCAGACCGGAGCCGTATCACAAGCGCAAACTACCATTCCTAAGTTGCAAGAGTTGCTCGGTGAACGCAAAATAAAATACATTCTAATTTCTCATTTTGAATCAGACGAATGTGGCGGACTTGCTTTGGTTCTCAAAGAACATCCCGAAGCTGTCGCGGTTTGTTCCGAAACCACAGCAAGACAACTGATGGGGTTTGGTATTACTAACAATGTGCTTATTAAAAAGCCGAATGAAATATTTGCCGGAGATGATTTTGAATTTCAAACTATCAGTTACCCATCTGAAATGCATATGTGGGAAGGACTTTTATTTTTTGAAAAGAAACGTGGTATTTTCTTTAGCAGCGACCTCATGTTCGGCATGGGTGAGAATCACGGACAAGTTATCGAAAGCAGTTGGGACGCAGCGGTAAAATCAAGCGGCGCAGATACATTGCCCAATCAAGAATCCGGACAAAAGCTATCCTCGGATTTGAGTGAGATTGAACCTAAGTTCGTTGCTTCCGGTCATGGGTTTTGCATTACGATTGTAGGATAAATCAAGCAAATAGACCTTGCAAAATAAGCATTTGCAAATATACCACTTCATAAAACCGTATACTGTAATTATCAAGATTTTGAACGATATTGAAAAACAGTAACTTAAAGGCTCGATATATTTATAATATATCGAGCTTTTTTCATGTCTAAAAACTTGGGGGTATATAGTGAAAAATACCGTCCCAACGTCCCAAAGGCTGATAAGTAGGCGCATTATATGGGTAAATGGCTTTTATAATCCACGCCGAAGACATTCAACACTCGGCTGGAAATCGCCGGTGGCATTTGAGAAAAAAGCCGCTTAAAATGAGAGATAGACCGGAACACAACCGGTGCAAGTCCATAGCAACTCGTTTCTTTTCGCAGGTTGAGCCACCTCCGCGCTTCATCAGAAAACTGAAGGAACCTCCATTGAATCGAACTAATATTTTTTTGGTGAATCGCATTCTGACTGGTTGCCTGTCAGAGGCGGAGAATCTGGTGATTTTGTTTTTCGACGTGGTGACGGGCATGCCTTCGCGAAAATCGCACCTGCTTCCCGCCGCGGTGAGCTCGCTGGAGAGCGTGACCGCCTCATTTGGCTCAAAGGTCGAGGTGTGGCTTGCCCCGAGGTGATCAACTGGCAGGAGGAACAGGAGGGTGCATGCTTGGTGATAACGGCAATTCCGGGAGTACCGGCGGCTGATCTGTCTGGAGCGGATTTGCTCAAAGCGTGGCCGTCAATGGGGCAGCAACTTGGCGCTGTTCACAGCCTATCGGTTGATCAATGTCCGTTTGAGCGCAGGCTGTCGCGAATGTTCGGACGCGCCGTTGATGTGGTGTCCCGCAATGCCGTCAATCCCGACTTCTTACCGGACGAGGACAAGAGTACGCCGCAGCTCGATCTTTTGGCTCGTGTCGAACGAGAGCTACCGGTGCGGCTCGACCAAGAGCGCACCGATATGGTTGTTTGCCATGGTGATCCCTGCATGCCGAACTTCATGGTGGACCCTAAAACTCTTCAATGCACGGGTCTGATCGACCTTGGGCGGCTCGGAACAGCAGATCGCTATGCCGATTTGGCACTCATGATTGCTAACGCCGAAGAGAACTGGGCAGCGCCAGATGAAGCAGAGCGCGCCTTCGCTGTCCTATTCAATGTATTGGGGATCGAAGCCCCCGACCGCGAACGCCTTGCCTTCTATCTGCGATTGGACCCTCTGACTTGGGGTTGATGTTCATGCCGCCTGTTTTTCCTGCTCATTGGCACGTTTCGCAACCTGTTCTCATTGCGGACACCTTTTCCAGCCTCGTTTGGAAAGTTTCATTGCCAGACGGGACTCCTGCAATCGTCAAGGGATTGAAACCTATAGAAGACATTGCTGATGAACTGCGCGGGGCCGACTATCTGGTATGGCGCAATGGGAGGGGAGCAGTCCGGTTGCTCGGTCGTGAGAACAATCTGATGTTGCTCGAATATGCCGGGGAGCGAATGCTCTCTCACATCGTTGCCGAGCACGGCGACTACCAGGCGACCGAAATTGCAGCGGAACTAATGGCGAAGCTGTATGCCGCATCTGAGGAACCCCTGCCTTCTGCCCTTCTCCCGATCCGGGATCGCTTTGCAGCTTTGTTTCAGCGGGCGCGCGATGATCAAAACGCAGGTTGTCAAACTGACTACGTCCACGCGGCGATTATAGCCGATCAAATGATGAGCAATGCCTCGGAACTGCGTGGGCTACATGGCGATCTGCATCATGAAAACATCATGTTCTCCAGTCGCGGCTGGCTGGTGATAGATCCCGTCGGTCTGGTCGGTGAAGTGGGCTTTGGCGCCGCCAATATGTTCTACGATCCGGCTGACAGAGACGACCTTTGTCTCGATCCTAGACGCATTGCACAGATGGCGGACGCATTCTCTCGTGCGCTGGACGTCGATCCGCGTCGCCTGCTCGACCAGGCGTACGCTTATGGGTGCCTTTCCGCAGCTTGGAACGCGGATGGAGAAGAGGAGCAACGCGATCTAGCTATCGCGGCCGCGATCAAGCAGGTGCGACAGACGTCATACTAGATATCAAGCGACTTCTCCTATCCCCTGGGAACACATCAATCTTACCGGAGAATATCGTTGGCCAAAGCCTTAGCGTAGGATTTCGCCCTCTCCCGCAAACGACCCCTATGTGCTCGACGGCCTGCTGTACCACGAGTCCGACCTGCGGATCGAGGAGCACTACACCGACACGGCCGGCTTCACCGATCACGTCTTTGCCCTGATGCACCTGCTAGGCTTCCGCTTCGCGCCGCGCATCCGCGACCTCGGCGAAACCAAGCTGTACGTGCCGCAGGGCGTGCAAGCCTACCCGACGTTGCGCCCGCTGATCGGCGGCACCCTGAACATCAAGCACGTGCGTGCCCACTGGGACGACATCCTGCGCCTGGCCAGCTCGATCAAGCAGGGCACCGTCACCGCCTCGCTGATGCTGCGCAAGCTCGGCAGCTACCCGCGCCAGAACGGACTGGCCGTGGCCCTGCGCGAGCTGGGCCGGATCGAGCGCACGCTGTTCATCCTGGACTGGCTGCAAAGTGTTGAACTGCGCCGCCGCGTGCATGCCGGCCTGAACAAAGGTGAGGCGCGCAACTCGCTGGCCAGGGCGGTGTTCTTCAACCGCCTTGGGGAAATCAGGGATCGGAGCTTCGAGCAGCAGCGCTACCGGGCCAGCGGCCTCAACCTGGTGACGGCGGCTATCGTGCTGTGGAACACGGTGTACCTGGAACGCGCCACCCAGGGGTTGGTCGAGGCCGGCAAGCCGGTGGACGGCGAGCTGCTGCAATTCCTGTCGCCGCTGGGCTGGGAGCACATCAACCTAACCGGCGATTACGTCTGGCGGCAGAGCCGCAGACTGGAAGACGGGAAGTTTCGGCCCTTACGGATGCCCGGAAAACCTTAGCGTACGATTTTTTCCGAATTCTGCGGGCTCCCCATCCTTAGCTACGCTAAGGCTGGCCGGACGTGATCAGGACTAATATGACCATCAGGGAAAGCATATGAGCGATGAACCGGGAAGAGGTAAATTTGTCGATCAGGCAGCAGAAGCCAGGCCTTCTGTCTGGCGCAGAACAGCTGGCTGGATACGTGACGAGATTCTCCATTCTCTGGGACGGCCCGCCCGCCTGGAGGGTGCGATTGCTTCCGGGCAGCTAATTCCCTGTCCGATCATCGCCCCTGTCGACACGTTCTGGACACGGTCGGTGGTCTACTGGCAGGACTGGCTGTCTTTTTCTCTGTCATCATTTCATTCCCGTCCCTGGACGATCGACTACCGCAAACCGGGCTACCAGCGCCGGCTCGAAAGCCATTCACTTGCTGTTCCTGAGGTTCAGCAACTGATTAGAAAAGAAAATATCCCTCATTTTTCATGCGATATCACAGATATTCGGGGGATTTCGGCCTCGAAATCTATGGATCATGATATCCGGGACATCGATGAGTTTCCTGTACTGAGATGCCGTGAGCTGGCTGAACCTGTGACTGAAGAGCACCTGCGAAAAAATATGCGTCACTGGGAATTACGGCTCGACCGGATGCTGTTTGCTGAATATCCGTGGGCAGAGCGGAGACTCTACTGGCTGAACGACGGTGGCTCACACCATTTTGGCGCTGCCCGTTATCAGGCATGCCGCCTGGGCATTGCGGTTCCGCTTACCGGCAGACTCTGTCGCTACGGTGTAAACGTGCCGATGATCTCCGCTATACGTCAGCAATGGCATCTGTTTGCTATTCCGGCAGATGAACTCTTCGGCAGTTTTTTCGACGCCATGAATGCCTTTGAATGCCCGTTTGGTAATTCCGGTTTGCCGCGTCACATGCATGATACGGATAAGTCAGGAGTTGCTCTCAAACTGGTCTGGCTTGAACGTGGCCATCCCAGAGCCAGTGCTGTAGCTGATGTACTTTCAGCTGCAGGCTTTCCAGATTTCGGTAAGCAGCTCCAGCAGCTGGCCAAAGAACCTTCACCACGTTGAATAAGCCTGATTTATTTTCACTGACTTATGTGATTAATGCTAATGTATGCGTACATTAGCATTAATGATGCATTTAATCCCCTGCGCCTTTCTGCCTGTTCTGATTTTTCCGGTAGTCCTGCTTCACTCTCCCGATATTCTTCAGGACTGTCTGCCAGTGGTCGTCTGCCTGCTGCCGGTAGCGTTCGGCAACGTCAGCAATAATGTCAGGATCACTGTCATGGCTGCGGTGCATGCGTCCCTTCTGGCCAAAGATATCAACAATAATATTCTGGCTGCCCTGCCTGTCGAAAAGATGAGCGCACAGGCGCTTTACAACCAGCGGAGTATAGTCCAGCCCGGCTTCATCAGCGATCCGGAAGAAGAAGTACAGCATCTCATACGTTTTGTAGCGCTTGACGGCCGCACTGAGTCTGGCGGCCCGTTGTGGTGCTTCCCAGGTGTCATCCCTGTAGTTACGCAGTTCTGCCTGGTAGTCGGATTCCAGGTCTTCCTCTGTATACCGGTGGTGCCGAAAAAAGTATTCCCTGGCCCGTTCGACGACTGATTCATCCTGCGGCATGTCTGTCTCCGGTTGATGCTAACGTATGCGTACATTAGCATTAACATCAGTACCCGGCAAGGGGAGTGGCGTGCATCGTACCTGTGGTGCATCCCGCCCTGGCTCCGGACATGCTACCGGCAATTCTACCGGCGGTGCGCTGTCCTGGTGTCCTTTTCGCTACCCTGTCACGTCTTTAATTTGTTTGTTAGTTAGTTTATTTGTTAGTTTGTTTGTGTATAATGTGAGCATACCCCTTTATGCGGAGACTGACAGATGCGTCCGGCGACATACGAACCAGAACAGATTATTGAAGCAGGGCTGGCCCTGCAGGCTGAAGGACGGAATATCACCGGGTTCGCACTGCGTAACCAGGTCGGTGGCGGCAATCCGACACGTCTCCGCCAGATATGGGACGAATACCAGGCATCACAGAGCACGGTCGTCACTGAACCCGTTGCCGAGCTGCCTGTGGAAGTGGCTGAAGAAGTGAAGGCCGTCTCCGCCGCGCTGTCCGAACGCATCACCCAGCTGGCGACCGAATTGAATGACAAGGCTGTCCGGGCTGCAGAACGCCGGGTTGCGGAAGTCACGCGTGCTGCCGGTGAACAGACCGCACAGGCAGAGCGGGAGCTGGCCGACGCCGCGCAGACGGTCGACGACCTGGAAGAAAAACTGGATGAACTGCAGGACGGATATGACCGGCTGACGCGGGCGCTGGAATCAGAACGTTCACAGCGTCAGCAGCAGGATGTGGAGATGGCCCAGCTGAAAGAGCGTCTTGCGGCCGCTGAAGAGAATGCCCGACAGCGGGAGGAGCGGTATCAGGAGCAGAAGACAGTGCTGCAGGATGCGCTTAATGCGGAGCAGACCCAGCACAAAAATACGCGGGAAGACCTGCAGAAACGACTGGAGCAAATTTCTGCCGAAGCGAATGCGCGTACAGAAGAACTGAAGTCTGAACGCGATAAAGTTAATACTCTCCTTACCCGCCTGGAATCGCAGGAAAACGCGCTGGCCTCAGAACGTCAGCAGCATCAGGCCACCCGCGATACGCTGCAGCAGCGCCTCGAGCAGGCCGTCGCTGATGCACAGGCGCGCGCCGGTGAGCTTGCGCTTGAACGTGACAGAGTCAGCAGCCTCACCGCAAGGCTGGAATCGCAGGAAAAGGCCTCCTCGGAGCAACTGGTCCGTATGGGCAGCGAAATAGCCAGTCTGACAGATCGCTGCACGCAGCTGGAAAACCAGCGTGATGATGCCCGTCTGGAGACGATGGGGGAGAAAGAAACGGTCGCGGCACTGCGTGGTGAGGCTGAAGCCCTGAAGCGTCAGAACCAGTCACTGATAGCGGCGCTTTCTGGCAATAAACAGACAGGTGGCCAGAATGCGTGATGATGACAATTCAGACGCCTGTGATGAAGCGCTCCGGGCGGAGGATAAATGCTACACCAAAGGGCGACTTCGGGATGAGTTCAGGATGAAGCCAGCCCCCGGTGTGGAACCGGTCAGAATGTACAAAAGTCCTTACGGCGGGAAATACGGCGTATGGCGGCTGGCTGACTGCGTCCCGATGCGGGCGAAACGCCCACAGACAGAAAAACAGCGGCAGGCCAGCGCACGTCTGGGCCTGCAGGCCCGGATGAAGAGTGAGCGTGGCAGGTTCGCCATGCTGGCACATACCTGGTTAACGCTGGACCCCGTCTTCCTCGATACCGAAACGACCGGACTTGATGCCGGCGCGCAGGCGCTGGAAATCGGTCTGGTGAATGCCCGCGGTGAGAGGATATTTGAGACCCGCCTGAAACCCACTGTCGGCATCGATCCGACAGCAGCTGCAGTACACGGTATCAATGACGATGATCTGGTCAGTGCGCCATCGTGGCCCGATATTGCGCAGCAGCTGCAGCACCATATCGGCCGGCGCCCGCTGGTTATTTTCAATGCTGAGTTTGATACGCGCATTCTGAAGCAGACAGCGGCAGCGCATAACGACCCTGCCAGCTGGCTGGACTCTCTGACGGTGTACTGCGCCATGCGGCTCGCTGCGGGTTATTACGGACCCTCCAATCGTTACGGTACCATATCGCTTTCCGGTGCTGTCAGTCAGGCTGGCCTGAGCTGGATCGGGGAGGCTCATTCCGCTGTCACTGACGCGGTTATGACGGCACAGGTGGTAAACAATATTGCCGGATACTGGCATGAGCTCCAGTGTGAAATGAATGATGACGCAGAGAGTGAGCCAGCATAACGCTGCTCTCTGGCTGGTCAGACAGCTGCAGGTATTAATTCAGGAGTCTGGAATGGAAAATATGATGAAAAGTATGCGTGAGCATTTCCCCACGCGAACAGTGGTGATTGAACAGTCTCTGGATATGTTCGGCATCAAACGAAATGAGGACGGGACGTTACTCTTCCCCCGTCACTCCGATAAACGTTTTCCCGTTGCACGTATCCGTAAGCGACTGGCGGCTTATGGCTGGCGAGGCGAACGCCTGAATAAGGAGGTGGCGCGAATCGTCGCGGGCCCTGATATCCTCCCTGAGAGAAGTGAATACAGCATTATTTTCCCTTACGGATGGGAGAAGAAGCAGCTGACGCGTGAGATGCGGAGGATGTTTCCCCGTAAGACTGGCCGACGTGTGCTGATTATGCTCGATGAATTACATCAGTTTATTGACTCACGGGAGAAGCAGTGACGCTGACAGAAAAATCAGGCCATCTGGCATGGTGCGCCCTGGTGGCGCTTGCGCTGGCCAGGCAGGATGGTGGCGTTCTCTCGCCAGCACAGGAAAACCTCTTTCTCACCCGCTGGCTGGCGACCGCGCTGAAACAGCGGCGTTTCCCCCGGGAGATAAATCCGGACATCGAGTGGCTGCTGAAACAGGGGCGCCAGCTGGGCGTCAGCGCGAAGCTGGCCAGCAAGCTGGATTATCTCTGGCGTTCCTGCACCGGCGAACTGTCTGAGCAGAATGACCTGTTCCGGCTGACCTATGCCCTGGAAACAGCGAAAGATATGCACTGGAACTACCGTCTGCTGAGCGATCGGGAATGGTCCGGCCGGTATGCTGTGGCACTCAGTGCAGGCGTGAACGGTATTTATCTCTCACGGGGCAACCTCGATGTCGCTTTTGACGATAAAGGCCGGCAGATAAATCCGCTGACAGCGCGTCTGACGGGGAACGTGGCCGGTGTGGTAAAGCTGTTTAACCGCTGTGGGTGGCAGGCAGAGCCTGAAGGGGATGCCTCCCTGCCCCACCAGTATTCTATGAAGTCCCTGCAAGGATATTAAATAAAGGGGAACTGTGGCAGAAAAGAGCCAAAGCCTTCATTTTCATCATTCCATTCTCCGTACAAATCAGGAAAAAACCAATGAAGGTTGGTTTTTTCTATATACCGTAACTGATTCTTCTTCCTGATAAAAAATCTAATTATCAATCAGTTTACGATATGATACGCCTGTCAGGCAGGTTCGCATCTGCACTGAAAACGAGTTGCCTGGGCAAGCACAGCGCAGCCTAATCCCCAGCAAAGAGAGAAATCTTATGCTCAGAATAAATCGCATTTTTAGTGAGAGGAACAATGGCCAAAACGTCAAAATCAGAGGGAAACCCAAACGGTGAAGTAAATCAACATGCTGACATTTCTGTAAGCACGGTAATGAGCGAACAAGACAAAGCAGCGCTTGTGAAAATCAATGCGTTGTCGGATCAGGCTCTCAAGCAATGTGGGGAAACCATTCCTGCAGGTACAGAGACTTTCCGGCTGCAACATGGCTCTCATGGTGGCAGCAGCGTCTTTTTTAATCAGAACGGCCCAGACTGCCGTTACAACCTTGAGGATGGTAATACGGGCACCATGTATGTTGCATTAGCTCCGATTACAGCTCTTAAGGAAGTGTTTCAGAACAAGATAGCGTTAACGGAGACTGACCTTGAGGAGTACCGAATGGGTAAAGTTGAAATTGAAAGGGAGTGTAAGGTCCTGGATATGAAACAACTTATCACCCGTTCGTCAGTGACATTACATGATGTTACGACAAGCAGACGTACTGTAACTCAGGAACTGGCCCGTAAAACTCATGCAGCCGGGTTCGATGGAATCAAGTTCCCATCGAACGTGACAGGTGATGACTGCCTGGCTCTTTGGCATCCAGAACCATCTGGGGTTGGGATAGCAATTACACGAGAGCAAACTCGACTCAGTGAGTTTGAACTGAATGGTAGAGAGGCGGCTGACATTCTGGTTGACGATCTGAACATTTCGGTTGAGGAAGGATAATTTAAGGGGGGATATTTTCCCCCCTTTTCCATCAGACTGGATCTTGTGAACCATACAAGCGAGCAAGACGGATGAGTTCGTTCATAAGCTCTGAATCCGGGTTTTGCTTCAGGATATCCACAACAGTGTATGCCTTACCTGGCGGTACAAAACCTTCAAGGCCGGAATTGCGTTTTTCCATGAAAAATGAATACTTCATCCTGTCGCTAGAGGGTGTCAGATTCTCCATCAACGGTTGAATCCCCCTCAATACGCCATCAGCAGAAACGCGTGGGTCGTCCGTAAACTGAAATACAGGGTAAAAAAACTCTCCGTCAATTTTAACTGATAAAAGTTTTCCTTTTTCCCGCCAACTGGTAACTGTTGGTTTGGATTTTCCCAGGAGTTGGGCTGCTTCCAGCGACGAATATACTCCGCCATCTGCTTGCAGGATTTCCTCAAACATTGCTTTACTTTTCAGTCGCCGTAACTGACGGTTTTTTTCTTTCGTCTGTGCGGTGATTGCTTCTTGAGTTCCGATCTGCACCAATGCACTGATTGCAAACATCAGATCACTCTGCCCCATTAGCTTGCTGCTGACATGAGTGTTACCTGTACGGATGTCAGCAGCAATGTCAGTAATGACATTTAGAAGCCGTTCTGCAACCAATGGGTCAATAGGGTTATGACCGGAGCGAGAGCCGACACCACGCTTTTGGGTTGTTGTCATTGTATACACTCCTTTCCGATTTTCTTTAATTCATTATGTGGTAAATCGGAAAGTTTTGCAAATATTGTATAACTGGAACTATTAGGTTTGCTGTTCCTCTGCGTTGTTACATACTCGAATAACCGTCATTTTAGATACGCCTGCCAAGCGTGCTGTTTCTCGCAGCGATTTCCCATGAGCCAGGCGAAGTGTCCTTATCAGTTCATGTTTCTGCGCATCGGCTACCCTGCCCCGGTATTTTCCTTCAGCTTTCGCCTTACTGATTCCCTCTGCCTGGCGACGTCGACGGTCTTCGTAGTCTTTTCTGGCAATAGCGGCGAGCATATCCAGCATCATGCCATTTACGGCCTTCAGCATGCTTCGGGTAAAGTCATCACTTACTGTGCTGGATAGCGCCAGATGGCTGGTCGGTAGATCAAGACTGACGATGGCCAGCTGCTTATCGGTAATTTGCTTTCTGAGTGTCTCCCAGCCTGCATCATCCAGGCGGGTAAGCCTGTCGACCTGTTCTATGAGAATCACATCACCAGGTTCCGCATCATCAAGAAGTCTGATCAGTTCAGGACGGTTCATTGTCGTACCGGAGACATTATCGATATACCAGCCAGCAATACGGTGGCCATGTTGGTTTGCAAATGCCTTCAGTGCATTTTTTGCCCGGCTGGCATCCTGCTCTGAAGTGGATGCCCGGAGGTAACCAAAAACGAACATATTTTGTCCTTCTGGTAACTTTTAAGTGGTCTTGCTTATGATGGTATCACTTATGTGGTAACAATAACATTCGCCGGTATTATTTCGGATGGTATATATAGAGCATACCTAAGTGTGACTGGCTGACGCGCCCGCCGGGCTTGTCCAACCCCTCGCCTGCTCAGAAGCAAGTTCTGAACAGACTCACGGTTTGCGCAGCGGGTCAACAAAATTAAATACGATCACCAGAAATATTTTCTGGACACTTTTTCCGATAGTGCCGAAATGTCCAAGTTAGAAAACATTTTTTGTACATTCTTGGTGCATGATTGAAGGTGATAGAGCGAGGCATGGATTGAACTGGACAGAAAGCGCTGTACGTTCAGTCCGGGCGGGAATTATGATAATACCTGTTTTTAGCGGTGCGATCGGCAACGGCATAAGGCTCTCATGCGATGAAGGATATGTATGGAACTGGATACTGAATTTCGCTACCCCAATGTTATCGACTTCTTCGGTACGACCCTCTTTCATCTTTGTCATTTCACAACAATAGATCTCCATAATTACGCGGCATATAATAAATACGCTGAAAACAATATTGCGGAAAGCAATAAAAGACTCAGTGAAGAAATAGGTCAGAGGCTGGAGAATAACGGCAAAGAATACCACGAAGACATCATTGACAGTTACAGTCAGGAGATACAGGAGTTTGGTGATATTTATCCCCCTATGCACCGTAAGGCGATGGTTATCACGCTGTATAACTTCTTCGAACATCAAATAAAAACGTTGTGCGCCGAAATAAACAGGCTGCTTCCGCAAAATATGAGTGAAGCCTATTCTTTAAGTAACGCATGCATTAAAGAGTATCGTAAATTTCTGCGGCGTGAAGCTATTTTTGATATGAATCCGGGCGGGGAATTGTGGAAACGCTGGGAGGATATGCTGAAATTGGAACAAATCAGGCATGTTCTGGTTCACTCAGAAGGTGAGATAGAGAAACACAGGGCGGAGCGGCTTGCTGATATAGAAAACTACTGTAAACAAAAAAAAGGTATCAGGCTGATTCGACACCGTATCATCATTGATGAAAGCTATGTGGCAGGGCTTATCACTGAGCTTATCGCATTGTTTGAGCTACTGGAAAAGCAGGTGAGCGCGTTCGTCCGGCGATACGAAGACGAACATGGTCATTATGAGATTTTGCTCCCTCCGGGAGCCTCAGGAATACCGCTGTGACGTTGTAGACAGAATCACCTGAGCGTCCGGGCTGGCGCGGGAGTTCACGGAAAGGCGGATTACAGGCGTAAAAAAACCGACTGGTGAGGTCGGCTTTTTTACACTTCCGGTATGGGCTGTGTCACTCTGACCGGAAGGGAAACTCTCTACAACTGACAATAGTATGATAATCCGTGAAACCTGATTATGCAATATGACGGGCGGTGACCGCACGTTAACGGTTTGCCTGAACGTCAGATAAACGTATAATCAGTGAGTTAGCTCTGTGATGGAGTCTCTTCCTGCATTCCGCTCAATGCGGCATGAACAGGTTCAAAGTCCTGGCAGGTAATACAGGTGGTGCTGGTTAGCTGTGCTCTGGTAGGAGGGAGACTCTCTACAACTGACAAGACGAAGAGAAGCCGTGGTGACAGGCCGTGTAAGAGCAAGCCACGGTGTCTTTACTCCATTTATGGAGAAACGGATGGGCGCTTTAATCGACAAAGCAATCATCGTTCTGAAAGCGTTAATCGTCTTTCTTGAACTGATCCGCATGTTCTTCTGAGCGTGACGGAAACGTAACTAAGGCCGGGGATCAACCACTCTCCGGCCTTTAACATTGATAGTTAGAAGGCCGCTGGCGCGGCCTCATAGAGTTGACTAAAGGGAGCAATGGAAGAATTCATATATTCCTAACGAATTCTTCCATGGGGGATTCCGATATAGCTAGAAGCCTTTTCTAATATTATTTGGTCAATATGGCCAATGTAATCAGAAGTGCGCTCAAAAATTTGTTTATTTGCCAGGTCAACCAAAATAACTGTAGGTGATGCACTATTTTCTGATTTGTTAATTCCCAATGCGTTTAGTAGCTTTTCTTCTTTCTTATCGCTGCCGGATGGCCTATATAACATATAATCTCTAGCTATTGAGACGTGTACATGAGCTAGCATGTTACGAATGTAATATACTTTATCAATATAATCTAAATCAGAGTCGGTTAATATATCGGAGTATAATTCAGTAAATTCATTCTTAACTTCACTAAATTGCTTTTCCCAATATTTTACCCGAATTTTATGATATTCATCCGGGATGGTTGTTGGGGATGAAACAAAGCCGTCGATAAGGTGTGGATTTTTCTTTAAAATAACCAGATCAGCCATCTGACCTTGAATCCATGCAGTAAACATGAATACATTTCCTGCATTCAAAATGTTTTCAAGTGCTGTCATATTATGGCCATCGTCAAAATCTTTGTATTCCATGTAATCTCAAGTCCCTCAAGTGAATTTGAGCAACTATACACCAAAATAGAGTATGAAAACGCTTAATGAATAGCAAAAATGGACAGAAATACCTGAATGTCTAACCGAGCGGAGAATTAAACGAGGGATATAAAAAAGGCCGCTCAAGCGGCCTTAGTGCAGGAAATGGCTTCCAGATAAGCAATTTCTAAAATGCGGGGATCTCTGGAATTGTAAAGGCGAACGAACGATTCATAACGTTCCGCGCATCCCCGCTCGTCAGCGCGGCGGTAATACTCATTGTGGAGTTTATTCAGGCTCTTTCGCAGCAGAAGCCTACCGACGACTATCAGAGCAAACGCAATAATAAGGAAAAATGTCATCTCTACCTCCTGTAGTTATTACCCAATACTATCAGGCTAGATCCTGCGCTGCCAGCAGAACTGGACAGAATAACTCGAATGTCTAAGTGATGAGATTTATTATAAATGGGCTTCACAGTGCCACTTCCCCGCAAAAAATCTAATGATGATATAATCGAACTCATCAACCACAAGAGTACGCGATTATGACACTGGCTCAACTGAAAGGTATTTGTTCCCGTTCTGATATCACTGTGGATGAACTTCGTATAGTTGTAGAGCGTCTTAACCAACAACGCATTAACTTCAGTACTGAACTGCACGAAATTAAGCCGCCTGCGCCCTGTGGGTGGTTACCAAGAAGCCGACCGCTATCGCAAGAAATAATAAGCGAAAGTCTCTGTAAACATTATAAAGAGCAGATTCAGCAATGGATAACGCTGATCGAACTCCATGAGGCATCACTGACTTGGGGGGAAAAGGTAAAGCGCTTTGTGGGAAAGCATAAATGGTTGTATTCCATTTCAGCAATGGTTATCGGAGGCATCGGAACTATAATAAATGGGTACGATATGATTGCTCAATGGTTCTGGCCGCCACACTAAATTCTCTGGACAGAATTACCTGAACGTCCAATGTGAGGCGTAGGTTACTGTTGCAGTCTGATACGTTATCATAGAGCGCATCGTTTGAGGGGAACACTGGGACGCTATGATTTATCACTATACAGATTTGAATGCCGCAATATCGATAGCAAATAATGCTCAGATGTGGTTGACCGATTATCGATTCCTGAATGATAAAAAGGAATTTAACGAAGGGTTTGATGTATTGCTTGAGGCGCTGGAAGCATATCACGACTATTCTGGTAAATATTGTCCGGAATTTTTAGATACTCTTTCAAGAGCAGTGGAGTTTATACGTGATGATAATTTCTCAAATTTAGAAAGAAACAATATATTTGTATCGTCATTCAGTAAAACTCCCGATTTGTTGAGCCAGTGGCGAAGTTATGGAATGTATTGCCTGGAGCTTGATGCTGATTTCTTCAGGGATGATGAAGTATCTGTACTCGAATGTGTCTATTTACATGACAGAAGAGAGGCTCTAGATAAAGCAGATTTAATTATTTGCGATGAATTTATACCAGTGCTATTTGATATATGGAAGGAAAATAGACCATACTTGATTGATCTGAAACTGAGTTCATTGCTCGAGATTCATGCTCTTTCATTCAAACATGCGGCTTTTGTCGATGAGGATGAAGTCAGATTTGTACTGAGTTGCGCCCCAGATGATGCAAGAATTAAGTTTCGAGGGAAAGGTCAATTATTGATACCGTACGTATCCTTTGATTTTGATCCTGAATTATTGAAAACGATAACCATTGGACCTGTTGATAATCAGGACTTGGCCTATGAATCTTTATCTATGTTCGCTAGAAAAATCAAACGTAAAGTGCAGGAAAGTAATATCGAGTATGATTTGGTTATTGAAAAATCAGAGGTCCCTTTCAGGAGTATTTAGATAACATTACATCAAGAATAACAGTCGTGTTCATTTTAATTAAGGAGTTTGTATGCTAGGTGCTTCGTTTCATCAGTTTTCAATGGAAGCGCTTCTGGCTAGAAATCATAATTGTACCTAGAGACTGAATCATTGGGGCTATCCTATCTTGAGGGCAACTGCTTGTCTATTGGACAGAATTATCGGAGTGTCCAGATGGCGAGGGTATTAAACCAGCGACGTAAAAAAGCCGCTGGTTCGGCTTTTACTAACGGACATAAAATGTGATTTCGCATGCGAAATCTATTGCATATCATTATTGATATCTTATATTTTCTCTGTATACTGTTTGTGTTGTCATGAAAGCGCGACAACAAACGCAGTGGCAGATAGCTGCTTCTGCACCTGGCGAAACGCCTGACTCACAGGAGTGTGTATGAAATCCCGCAATGAATTCATTTCATTATTGAAATACTCTTTCAAGCCGTGCCGCCCCTTCTCAAACATTTCGCATGCGAAATCTTAAGGACTGTTACATGACACTGAAAATTGGACCTATCGGAAAACTGATCGTTGTATGTAGTCAGAAGGGCGGAATCGTTAAATCGCAGTCATCCAGTGAAATCGCACATGACCTTCGTGAAGCTGGTTTCCGTGTGCTTGAAATTGATATGGACTGGACAACTGGTCTGACGGAGAGGGCATTCCCTGACGGCTTACCTTATGAGATAGAACGCGAACCTTTAAGTAACAGTTTTACACCCGGTGAAGCGAATACATATCAGCTTTTCTTTTCTGAAACAGAGATTCGACCGATTGAGCTTCCTGGCGGGCGCTTTTTTATCGGTGCTACCAGTGAACTTAATGAAATTAACTACCGAAACAGCGACTGCATGTTCGACTTCAGGGACCGTATTGAAGAACTGAAGAAACAGTTTGATTTTATTATTGCTGATTCAGCGCCATCTTATTCAAATGTCATGATCGCAGCGCATATGTCAGCTGATTACCTTCTGATCCCTACCCTGCTGGAGAAGCAGGCCCGTAATGCAGTTGGTAAACAGCTTACTTATATGCAGAAAATTAAGCGGAACTACAATCCTTCGCTGCAGTTCATGGGGACTTATGTGACGCAGACGCAGGTCAAAAATTATAAAAAGCCACTTAAAGAAGGATATCTGGGGCCTATTGATACACTGAACCTGAATCTCCTCATCGAGATCCTTCAGGGAAAAGGCTACTCTGAAGAATACATTCTCGCCTATATATCATTTGTACCTGCTGCTGCAAAAGAAGCGATAGAACTTGGTCTCTCCTTTGATGAATATGACCCCAAATGTCTTCCTGCAATTCAGTATAAAGAACTTACTAGGAAAATTATTCTGCTCGCAGGAGGTAAGTAATGGCCAAGAAACCGTTTATGAGACGACTCCAGGCGCAGCAGGAAATGAAAAAAAATGCATCTGTTGTTTCTGATATTGAACAGGTCATTGCAAATAAACAACCAGATGAGCAGAACCATGATATAGCTGCGCACCAGATTATGGCGGATATTGCCCGTCCGGATATCGAACCTGATGGACAGATAATCCGTGTCGATATAAATCTGGTTTATGCTGAAGAACAAGTGCGACCTGAAGAAGACTTCGAGGAAGATATTATCGATGGTATGGCTGATACCTTCGAAACGATAGGGATGCTTACCCCGCCTCGTTGTTATCCTCGTGACAGACGTGGCTACCAGATATGGTTAGGCGAAACGCGTGTTCGCACTGCCCGCAAGCGTGGTGATACCCACATTGATATTTATGTCGGTAAACCACCACGGGAAAGAAAAGAACGCATCATCGGTCAGCTCATTGAAAATCTGCAGCAGTCTGGTTTGAAACCATTAGCGACTGCAAAATCGTTCTATGAGCTCAAGCATGAGTTCAATATGACGGGTGAGCAGATCGCAAAAACAATGGGTAAGCCTACCTCATTTGTCAGTAAACACCTTCGTCTCATTGATGCACCAGAAAATGTTACCGCCCTTCTCCGGGATAAAATCACATCCGATGTCGATCTGGCATACACACTGATACAGGTAAATGAAAAGTCTCCCGAAGAGGCCGAGAAGCTTGTCGCAGCTGCGCGAGAGTCTGGTATTTCACGTTCGCAGGTTAAAGCTGTTCTTGATGCAGTTAAGAACAAAAGCAAAGGTGAGATTTCGCATGCGAAATCTAAGTCTCAGAACAAAAAACCAACCAAGCTTTTGGACAGTAATTCAGATGTAAAAACATGGCAGGTTGTTGTCGAGATAGACGGTCAGCAAGGGGTAATAATGACTGACCGTGCGCCAGATAAAGCTGGGTATGTGTGGGTGAAAATGGAAACTGGTGAGATTTCAGTTGAGGCTTCTGAACTACGCGTCAAAGGGATGCGCTCTCAGTGATGAAATCAACCCCGTTCACCGAAATGGCCACGGCATTCCGTGGCCAAATTGTCCGCCTCTGGGCGCTTCGATATCCCGGAACTCAATCCGAAGCAGCTGCCGCATTAACAGAAGCAGCTATCAATCTGGGATATGTTACAAGAAGCAGGCCCGTACCCGGTGCGGCGTTACTTTCATGGTCCTCTAACCCGGCTGAAACTCCGTTGTGGGCAGCTCAGACGGCGTTAACATTGATGCTCAGCATCGGCTGGAAGCCAGAAAGTAACCAGGACTGGTGTGGTATGTCGGCGCTGATATTCAGAGCTAATCGTACACTTCCACTTGAGCAGTTAGTCGCTTCCTTGCCTGATAGCATAGACAGGCAAACGGCTACCGGATGGTTCGTGGCGGCAATTGAAGAGGATGCCAGCTACCGTTACAACAGGAAATCCACATGACCTTTCAAGAGCTTGATGCTTGTATCGCAGGCTCTGGCAGACGTTCTATCGCTTCTGCATTAGTCGCTTTTATTCTTGATGCGCTTGATGAAGGACAGGACGGAGTTGATCTTGATGTGTTCCAGAGCCACACGCGCTTCATTCGCAATAATGTAACAACGGTAGCCAGCTATCTGCAGCTACATGGGATTATCCATATACAGTATTACCGTGATGGTGCTGCAGAGCGTCAGTATGAGTCCGTTAATAACTACGGGCGGTGGGCAAAACAGCACTACCAGCTATCTGCAAGCGTTAAAGAACTCTATCGGCGAAATTAGATATTGAGATTTCGCATGCGAAATTTTTACAGGAGCATCACGATGCTTGACGAGGATTACAAGAGAGTTTGCAGTCACTGTTTGAAGAATGACCCGGTTCTCTTTCACATGATCATTAATGACCCGGATTCTTACAGACCATGCGACTACTGTGGTAATGAAGACCGAACCATGTCTATGCATGCATTGGGAAATAAAACTGACTGGCTGATAGAAAAATATTATTCTCCTGGCGAAGTAGACCATGAGTATGGTGTTCAGGAAGGTTCTCCTCTTATCGAGATTCTTGAACAAGAGGTTTCATCCAATATCGATGTGATTAAAGATCTTTCAAAAATACTGTTGGATTGCTGGTTCGAACGGGGAACTGAAGAACATAAATATGGTGAAGATCCACTCTTCATCTCAGCAATATCCATTTCTTCTAAGCTTTCCAACAAATGGGCTTTAATGGAAAAGAAGCTTCGTGAAAGTAATCGTTTTTTCAATCATGATGCCCTTGAAACGTTTGATGAAGTGTTCGGTTATCTCTTTGATAATCACCCTTCAGCCTTTACCGATTTCACTCCAGATACGCCTCTTTATCGTGGACGGATTTTTAAGTCCGAGGATGACATTAAGTCTGCGTTGCACATGCCAGAATCAAGGCTTGGCCCCCCTCCTTCCGATTTAGCACCTTATGGTCGGATGAACGCGAAAGGAATATCTGTATTTTATGGAGCAACATCCAAAACTAATGCCGTTTCGGAAGTCCGTCCTCCGGTCGGTAGTTTCGTAGTAGTTTCTGAATTTCGGGTACTGCGTCCTGTACGTCTCCTCGATTTGACGGTACTCGGCAGAGTGGCTGTAAACGGTGTAAGCCGTTTTGATCCTGAATATCTGGTCAGATATGAACGTAGCCGTTTCATAGCAACACTATCACGCAAACTAGTTATGCCGGTTGTGCCTGAGCTCGCTGAATCGAACTATCTGCTAACGCAAGCTATTGCTGATTATCTGTCTATCACGGACAAATATTCACTGGATGGAATCAAGTTTTCGTCTGCTCAAATGCCTTCTGGCCAAGGGGAGGAAAATGCGTGTAATGTGATCTTGTTTCATAAGTCATCGGCAGTTAAAAACGCCAAACTCAGACGACTGGAAGCGCAAGTTTCAATGTATAGAGAAGACGATGACTACGCTGAGTTTGACCCTCAGATGACAACGACCAATCGTGATTTCAGACGAGAGTTTACCGTTCTCTCCCGAAACAAACCTCAGCAAGACGTACTTGAACTGAAGTTGGATAGTATTGAGATCCATGAAATCAGGGGCGTTAAGTATACATCGTTAGTAACCCCGGTAGGCCATAAAGAGATAAGTTTGTCTGCCGCTGAAGCAGAGATTTCGCATGCGAAATCTGGCTATTCAGATGACGATTTCTGACGAGTTGATACAACCTAGATTTCGCATGCGAAATCTTTCGGTGGCAGATCATCTTATCATTGCCACCGGGAGATCATTCCAGCGCGTTGTGTACGCAGGGGAAAGCATTTCTTGTTTCATTTGCCACTCAGGAGCAATGCCCCGTCCCGCAAACCACACTTTCCCCAGACCGGAATGGTTAATACTATCCAGAACTTGCATCAACTGCTCGCTCCGTTCCCACGGCTGTACTTCATCAAACAAATTCAGCTGCGATACCCCGGTTGGCATGAAATCGTTCAGCATACAGCCTGCCTTTGCGTAACGGTGACCATCCACCCAGATCCTGTCCAGGGCTCTGACGGCAGCGGCAATGATGTCCCGTGTATCCTGCGTGGGGATGAGCAGTTTTTCACTGGCCAGATTACCGTAGTAGGGCTCATTTACGGCGAACGGCGATGTTTTCACAAACACGGCAATATGCCTGCAGAACTGACGCTCGCCGCGCAGCTTTTCAGCTGCACGCTCAGCGTACTGACAAACTGCCTGGCGCATGGCTTCATACGTCGTAACACGCTCCCCAAAGGATCGGCTGCAGACAATCTGCTGTTTCGGCGGAGGCGCTTCTTCCAGCGAAATACAGCTTTCTCCGTTGAGTTCCCGGACGGTTCTCTCCAGCACAACGTTGAAATTTTTCCTGATAAATACAGGGTTCGCGCGCGCCAGCTGCAGCGCAGTTGTTATCCCCATTGTGCTCAGTTTCTTTGAGAGCCTGCGGCCAACCCCCCAGATTTCTTCTACTGGCTGCAGTGATAACAGTTTCTCCGTTCGTTTTGGATTGCCAGTCGTCAGAGCAAGCACGCCCCCAAACTGCCGCCATTCCTTAGACGCCCATTGTGCGCTTTTAGCCAGCGTTTTGGTCGGCCCCATCCCGACACCGATAGTCAGGCCAGTCCCGTTCCTGACGTGTTCACGCAGTTGCCGGCCGAAATCCTCGAAATCGATGCAGCTGTCAATACCCCGCACGTCGAGAAACATCTCGTCAATCGAGTACTGCTCAACGCGTGGCGCCAGCGCTTCCAGATGAACCATGACCCTGTTCGACATCGATGCGTATAGCGCGTAATTACTGGAGAAGGCGATGATCGGCTCCGGAAATTTCATCGACTTCAGCTGAAACCACGGTACCCCCATTTTGATGCCCAGCCGCTTCGCTTCAGGACTTCTCGCAATGACGCAGCCATCGTTATTTGAGAGAACGACGACGGGTTTGTTTCGCAGGTCGGGGCGAAAAACCTTTTCGCAGCTGGCATAGAACGAATTCACGTCAGCAAGCGCGTACATCAGTCCATGCCCCGTGTTTTGTGTATGAAGGCTGTCACCACCCCAAAAATCTGCAGGTCTTCCGGATAGAGAGTGGGATAGGCCGGGTTCATCGGCAGCAGGGCGATACGGGGTGTCAGCTGCAGGCGTTTAACCGTGAATTCGCCATCTGTTTCTGCGATGACAATATCTCCATGCATGGGTTTCTCAGCTTTGTCGACAACCATTAAATCGCCGGAATGCAGACCCATATCCCGCATCGAATCCCCGATAGCCCTGACGAAGAACGTTGCAGCCGGACGCCGGATACAATAGGCATTCAGGTCAAGTTCCTCCTCCGTGTAATCGGCGGCCGGCGACGGAAAACCCGCCGGGCAACGTTCGGTGAACAGCGGGGCAGTGGACTGCACCGGCTCCTGTTCGGGGGCGACAAAAAGTAACATGGCATACCTCTTAAAATACCTGTTTTTATATACAGTATTATTTAAGATATTTCCCGTCCTGCAAGGAGAATTTTACCTGCTCCTGCCAGGTCATTGTTCTGGCAGATAAAACAGGCTCTGGGTTATCCACAGAAACGGTGCATAACCCTGTGAGTGGATGCCGGGTATCTCACCGTCTGCTAAGCCAGTGGCTCTATAAGTTCCCGGCCCTGGTTCCCGGGATTGCCAACAGCCCGGCTGACGGGGTGCCATGTGAAATCTTCGGCGGAAAGACTGCCCTCACGGGCAATGTCTTCCGCCTCTTTACCGGTTGTGTTTTCACTGAGCCATTTACGTGCGGCAGCCGGTGAGTACACGAGCGGTCGCCGATCGTGAATATCCAGCAGTCCCTCATCCGCAGCTGCCGTGACGATCAGGAATCCTTCCTGGTCATTGCCATCCTCAAAAGGTGGTTTCCCGATGACAGCGAGCAGGAGTGGATTTCCGTCCTTGCGGTAAATGAAAAACGGCTGTTTCACGCCGTTTTGCTGTTTCCACTCAAACCAGCCGTCAGCAAAAACAATGGCCCGTCCGTGCTCCCAGAGTGGCCTGAACATCCGGCTGCCGGCCGCAGTTTCACTTCTGGCGTTGATGAGAGTGGGCTTGTTCCACCACTCCGGCGCATAACCCCAGTGAACAGGATCAAGATGCAGCTGCGAGCGGCGTTCACTCAGCAGTAATACACGGGTTCCGGGCGCAACGTTGTAGCGGCCGACGGGCTCCGGATCATACGGGATGTCCCGTTCTGCTTCTTCTCCGAGAAAGGCCAGGTACTCCTCGCGGGAGTTGTACTGCGTAAACCGACCGCACATTATCGTTTCTCCGGTGTAGATTTCGCATGCGAAATCTGTGTTTTCATCAGTTCAGAACATAGGCCGTTTTTCAGGTTCCTGCCATCGTGTGGCCGCCGTGCCGCTACTGTAGCCGGGCCGCTTCGAATGCAAGGGTTCGCTCTGCCGGTGTCCTCACCCGGTCGCAGTTTATTTCAAAGGCTTTACCCGCTGTCTTCCCGTCGTTTTCCGTCTCAATTTTCGCCGTCAAACCGTCCAGCCAGCGTGGGCTTTTTCACTGCGCTGCGGCTTGCGGCACCGCCCCTGCATTCTCCACTTTTCGCCCGGCTGTCGTATCGGCACGGCGTAACTGGCGCCGCATTTGAGAAAGGAGAACTACCATGTCCCGATTTATCCAGGGTAATTGCGTCCATATCATGTCCGGCTTTCCGGATAATGCTGTCGATTTCATTCTCACCGACCCGCCATATCTCGTCGGTTTTCGTGACCGTCAGGGGCGTACCATCGCCGGCGATAAAACCGATGAATGGCTGCAACCCGCCTGCCATGAGATGTATCGCGTGCTGAAAAAAGACGCGCTGATGGTGAGCTTCTACGGCTGGAACCGCGTCGATCGCTTTATGGCCGCCTGGAAAAATGCGGGATTCAGCGTTGTCGGCCACCTGGTGTTTACCAAAACCTACACATCGAAGGCCGCATATGTGGGCTATCGCCACGAATGCGCCTACATCCTTGCAAAAGGCCGTCCGCCCCTGCCGCAAAACCCGTTGAATGACGTGATTGCGTGGAAATATTCAGGCAACCGGCATCACCCGACTGAAAAACCTGTGACCAGTCTGCAACCGCTGATTGAGTCCTTCACACATCCCGGTGCGATTGTTCTCGACCCCTTTGCCGGCAGTGGCTCCACCTGCGTGGCCGCCTTCCAGGCTGGCCGTCGCTACATCGGTATCGAAATGCTTGAGCAGTATCACCGGGCCGGACAGCAACGTCTGGCCGCCGTCCGGCGCGCCATGCAGTACCCGGCCGCCAACGACGTCTTTTATCCGGAGGCCGCGTAATGAACTATGCCGGACACGAAAAACTCCGCGCAGAAGTGGCGGATCTTGCCAACAACATGAGTGACTTGCGGGACGCGCTGAATGGTATGGAGCACCGCTATCGCTTTGATTCTGATGTGCTGACCGAACGCCTGGCCCGTCAGACGCTTTTTCGCATCAATGCCCTGTTTATGGCGGCGTACAACGAAATGCTTGAGCTGGATACCTGCTTTAAGGACTAAGGAGAAAAACATGTACGGAACCTGTGAAACCCTCTGCCGGTTGTTGCGTGAGCAGTATCCCGCAGAAACCCCGCTGAACCTCATTGTCTGGTCCCCGGCGGATATCGAGGCGCTTGCCGATGGAATGGAATATGCCGTTTCGGAACAGGACACAAGGGCGGTACTGGCGCGTATGGACGCCATACCGGAAGAACAACAGCTTGAGTCGGGCGTGTCTGCCGGTGCAGTGATGGATCTGATTGAACAGGTGAAACAGGCCGTTCCGGCGGTGAGTGTGCCGGCTGATCTGCTTGAAACCCTGCTGACCACTGCCGAACAGGCGTTATGGCACAGGGAATGGTCCGCCCGGGATGAGAACCATCCAGTGCCGGAAAGCATTACCCGTCGGCTGGCTGATGCGGCGAAAGTTCGCGCCTTACTCAAAAACTGAAATCAACACGCCGCCCGGGCGGCGTGTACTGACCCCATTCAGAGGAACCCATTATGCAGGAAATCACCACTTTAACCGCCCTTGTGATGCGCCGTGCGCGCGATTTGATTGCTGATTATGGATGGCCTGACCATACCGATGTTGATCAGCGTGATCCGGTAAATAAACCGGGATGGATAAGCATTTATGTCCGTCTGGATGCGGCAAATATTGTTCATCTTCTGCCTTTGCTTTGTACCGGTGAAGTACCCGCAGAGCTGCAAAGTGCCATGACAAAAATAGCCGGGACGCCAGCGCAGATTATTTTATCCGGCAGCCGCTATGCTGACGCGCCGCAGCTTCCGGAGAACGGAACACAGATAGCCTTCCCCTGGGCCGGGGAATGGCTGACGGAGCCGGAGATTCAGGCTGTAACGGACTGCCTGTACCGCGCCGTGCGGGATATCTCCCGGCAGGTCCGGGAAGATTCGCGCCGGATTCAGGCGGCGCTGACCACGCGCGGGAATACGCTGTTTTACCGTCAGACCCGAAATTTCCGTCTGGTTGTGAAGGAAAATGATATGCCCTGCTGGCTGGACGATGATGACAATTTGCCGGTGGTGCTCGATGCCATCCTGAACAAAGGGGCACGCTACAGCAGCGTCGAGTTCTTTGTTATCAGCGACAAAGTTGATCAAATCCTGGCATGTGGCCAGATGTGCGATGTGCTGCGTATTCCGGGCGAGCCTCCGCGCCGGTGGATGGATTTAACCCTGTTACATGAGGTCATGGCAGAAGCGCGTGCAGAAATCAGTCTTGTCCGCAATGCCCTGTCAGCAATCCGGCCAGTGTAGCGAACAGCAGGGGGCGCGGCCCCCTGAATCTACCACGAAGGATAAGGATGTCGCCGGCTCCGCTTTTATGCTCTTCCTCCACGTTGTTCCGGCTTCGCAGTGAGTTACGTCCCGTGCGGCCTGCGGCAAACGCCGTGCCTCTACTGTAGCCGGGCCGCGGCTGATGCAAGGGAAGCGTAAACGCCGTCACCTTCACCCGGTCGCAGTTTATTTCAAAGGCATTATCCGCCGTCTTCCCGTCGTTTTCCGGCTCATTTTTCGCCGTCAAACCGTCCAGCCTGCTCCTGCTTTTTTACTGCGCTGCGGCTTCGGTGACGCCCTTGCATCCTCCGCTTTTCGCCCGGCTGTCGTGTCGGCACGGCGTAAGCCGGAACTCAGACGACATCGACTATGGAGGATTTTTTATGAGCACTACGACCACCACACCTGCTGTTTACGTGGGCACGTATCACAAATACAACTGCGGCAGCATTTTCGGCAAATGGTTTGATCTGACGGAATTTGATGGCAGGGAGGATTTTTACGAGGCCTGTCAGGCGCTGCATGCCGATGAATGGGATGCCGAGTTTATGTTCCAGGACTGGGAAGGTATCCCGTCGCAGTTCGTCTCTGAATGCTCCATTGACTGGGATTTTATCGCCGCTTACAAACGCGCCGAAGAAGAGGGCAGGGAAGCCGCTTTTATCGCCTGGGCGGAGTATACCGGCGAATGTGACTATGACGCGTTTGATGATGCGTACCGCGGCGAGGCGGAAAGCGAGGAAGACTATGCACGGGAGATGGTGGAGGACAACGGCCTGTTAAATGAGGTGCCGGAGCCGTTGCGCAGTTATTTCGATTTTGAAGCCTGGGCGCGTGACCTGTTCAGCAGCGGCTATGTGTTCCATGACGGCTATGTCTTCAGTAACTGATTAATGTCCGGCGGGGAAACCCGCCGGTTAAGGAGAAAACGTATGAAACTTGCACCACAAAGCCGTGAGATCCTGCGACAGTACAAAACCCTGATTAATGCCCGCCGACGTGATGCCGGTCAGCGGGAACTGACCACCGCGCAGGTGATGGATGAAATTTGTTACTACATGACCTGTCAGTGTGCCGTGTACATCGGCGGTCATTTCATCTTACAGGGCGGAAAAAGCCAGTAAGCAGGATGGCAGGCGTCGTCCGGCCCGGAGGGCGCCTGTCAGCCCGCGCGAAAAACCGGGCAGGCTGCGCCTGCCGGAGAGAAACTTCGCCGCGCCTCCGGCGCCGCGTACTCTCCTCTCCGTTGTCAGTCGCTGTTGCCCGGGAATGCGCCCGAATATAATAAACCCGGAGATGAGCAGCAGAAGTGATCCTTATAGTCAGTGTGTCCGGGGAGGAAATTTTATGCGTATGTCTCTGATGTTTGCAGCCGTGACTCTTTTAACCGGTATTAATCTGTTGTTTATTCCGTTTCAGCCTGTACCTGCTCTGTGGGGAGCTGGCCTGGCCGTTGCTTTTATCCTGATGAATGTCGTGGCGGATAAACTGCATCTCTGGAGTGGCGTTGCATGGATTATCGTTGCCGGCATCATCATAACGTTGATGCTGAAGGAGAAGGAGCCGGGTGACGAATTAAGAGTGCTGAACACCGTTTTTGCTTTCCTGGCTTCGGCCTGGTACAGCATTGTGCAGTACAGAAAAAAAGTATTTTCGCTCCTGATGTTCCCGGCTGGCATTACGCCGGATAATTGTCAGCCATCTCGTGACTGCTACCCGCCCTGTTGGCGAGGTTTCCCACTAAGCCGCATGTAATCCATTCTTATCCTCCCGTTCTCTGTTTTCTGCCCGTTCCCGTTTTCACTACGGGCGACTTCCCTGACGGGAACCGGGGCTGTCATGCTTCGCACCGAGCCAGCTGCGCTGTCTCTGCCCGGCCCCTTCGGGGCAGCGGGTTTCCATCCCTGGCTGTCGCAACGTCAACGGCAGGCTTGCTGCGACCGTTCCGGTCACGCCGCCCTTTTTACGCGCCGTATCCTGCGCTTTCTGCACCCCGGCAAACTGACGCCGGGCTGTAAGGCGCAACGCCGTTTCGCGCCCGCGCTTTCCGTCGTTGCGGCGGGTTCCTGCTCATTCCTTGCCTGGTTTTTTCACCCTTTTGAGTCCTTTCGCCGGGGCTGAGACAAGCACAGTCGCTGTCAGCTGTCCAGGGTAAATGGCACGCGGTAAACCGCGCCCTGGACATCCGCCATCGCCCGCGCTGGTTTACGCCCTTGCGGCGAACGGCTCTCAAACGGGTGAAGGTAACAACCAGCGGGCGCGTTCAGCAGGTCCCCGCAAAACGTCAAAACCGCGGCCCCGGCAACTCAACGGGTGATGGTTTTTAAAAGCAAAACAAACGGAAGGAGATTCATCATGACAGTACGCGGCATCAACAAAGTCATCATCGTGGGTAATCTGGGCCAGGACCCGGAAATCCGTTATATGCCCAATGGCGGCGCGGTCGCTAATCTCAGCCTCGCCACCTCTGAGTCCTGGCGCGATAAACAGACCGGAGAGATGCGCGAAAACACCGAATGGCATCGCGTGGTGCTGTTTGGCAAGCTCGCGGAAGTGGCCAGTGAGTATCTGCGCAAAGGCGCTCAGGTGTACATCGAGGGGCAACTGCGTACCCGTAGCTGGCAGGACGACAGCGGCGTGACACGTTATGTCACTGAAATCGTCGTCGGACAGAACGGCACTATGCAGATGCTGGGCGGTCGTCGTGACGGCGGTCAGCCACAGAGCACGGCTCCACAGCAGCCCGCACAACTGCAGAGTCCTGCCGCTCCGGCACAACCTGCTGGCTCCCCTGAAAAATCCCCGAAGAAAGGCGGCAAAAGAGGCCGTCAGAGTACCGCGCCGTCTCAGCAAGCGCCGCAGCCGTCACCAGACGATTATCCACCGATGGATGATGATGCCCCGTACTGACCAGCATGATGAATACTCCCCGCAACCAGCGGGGCAGGAAAAGGAGAACACATGAGTATTTATAACGCCGGACCGTTACCCGATGACACCTTCACCAGAGCACAGGCGGAAGCAGTGGCGGCAGAGTTTGAAAATGTCGCCATCGAAGACGATCAGGGTTCGCATTTTCGCCTGGTCGTTCGTCAGAACGGCGAAATGGTGTGGCAAGCATGGAATTTTGAAGCGGATGCCGGGGTATGGCTCAACCGTTACATCGAACGTTATGGCATTCGTAAACAGCAGTAAGTAAGAAGGTGCCCTGCCGGAGCTGTAACTCCGCAGGGCCGGACAGTCATCAATATCTGTGAGGAGTATCAACTATGTCAGTAACCGAGTCTAAAGCAAAAAAGGTTAAAAAAGCCAGCCCCAAAGCGTCAACGCGTAAAGCTGATGCTCAGTCAGACGTCCTGGTTGCCGTACTGGACAGTGCCCCTGTCAGTTACACCGCATGGTCCCGCCTGTTTATCGGGGATCTCAACTGCCGTCTTATCCCGCACACGCCAGAAGAAATCAGGGGTTATGCCGACAGTATTTTCGCTGTCGGGCAAATCCATAACATCGTGGTCGTGGAATGTGATGATGGTCGGCTGGAAGTGGTTTGCGGCGGCGGACGTACCAGAGCCATCGGTTTACTGGTTGAAGAAGGGAAGGTAGACCCCGATCAGGAATGGATCTCCTGCAAAGTGGTTCCCCGCGAAATGGCGAGAGCTATCTCTCTGACTGAAAACGGCAGACACAAGACAATGCACCCCGCCGAACAGATCGCCGGATTCCGTTCTCTGGCAGAAGAAGGGAAAACACCAGCGCAAATCGGGGACCTGCTGGGCTACGGTGTGAAGCACGTCCAGCGCATGCTCAGGCTCGCAGGACTGGCTCCGGTTATTCTTCAGGCACTGGCAGAGGACAAAATAACCACCGAACACTGTCAGGCGCTGGCGCTGGAAGATAGCCCTGACCGTCAGGTGAAGGTGTATGAGGCTGCGTGTAGTCAGGGCTGGAACAATAAACCGGAAGTGCGTGTGATCCGTAATCTGATCACCGACAGTCAGGTTTCCACCCTCAACAACAGCAAGTACGCATTTGTAGGGGAAAACGCCTTCTCCGGCGATGAAATCCGCGCTGACCTGTTCAGCGACGAACAGGGTGGTTTTGTGGACAAACTGGCGCTGGATACGGCCCTGCTGGAAAAACTCCAGGTGGTGGCGGAGTGCCTGAAAGAGGCCGAGGGCTGGGCATGGGCGACGGGACGTCTGGACACCGTCAGTTATCACGGTGAGGACAGCGCGGTCTACCGTATTCAGGATGAGCCTGACGCGGTTTACACGGAGCAGGAACAGCAGCGCATGGATGAATTACAGGATCAGTATGACGAGAACCAGACCGCCAGCGATGAAACCGACGCGATGGAGTCAGAGATGGAGGCCATCGAATGCGCGGCACAGCTCCGGGCATGGACGCCGGAAATGCGCGCACAGTCCGGCGTGGTGGTGTCATGGCGTCACGGTGAAATCTGTGTCCAGCGCGGGATTTTCCTGCGTGAGCAGTCTGAAACGGAAGACGAACCTGCTCAGGTTCCGGTATATGAGCGCCAGCCCGAACCCGTTGACGAAATCAGTCTGCCTCTGCTGACGAAGATGTCCTCTGAACGTACGCTGGCCCTTCAGGCTGCGCTGGTACAGAAGCCAGAGAAAACGGTAGCTCTGATGGTCTGGCGTCTGTGTACCTGCGTTTTCGATTATTGCTGCACGACCCGTGATCCCTTCGTTATGCGTCTGGAGGTGCATCACAGCCGTCTGGTCAGTGAAGCCCCGTCCGGTGAAGAGGGTAAAGCGTGGCAGTGTCTTATGCAGGAAAAAGCCCGTCTGGAGGCGCTGTTGCCGGAAGGCTGGAAAAAGGATTTCACCACCTTTTTTACCCTTGACGGAAAGACGCTGATGTCACTGATGGTCTTCTGCACGGCCTGTTCTGTCGATGGTGTGCAGACCAGAACGATGGGACATACGACACGAAGTGATCTTGATAGTGTTGAACGTGCTGTTGATTTCAACCTGCATGAATGGTGGCAGCCGACGAAGAACAATTTCTTCGACTACCTGAAAAAACCACAGATTGTTCAGATCCTCAGCGAGAACGGGCTGACCGGGGCCGCCAGCGATGCGCTGAAAATGAAGAAATCTGACGCAGCGGACCTGGCTGAAACCATGATGGCCCGTCACCGTCCTCAGTGGGTGCCTGTCTGGATGCGCGCCCCTGATGCAGAAAAATCCCCGTCTGATGCAGAAAATGATGTATCTGATACCGAAAACGGCAGTGCTGATGCACCCGATGCGGCTTTTGATGCAGACAGCCACCACACCCTGCACGACGCAGCCTGATAACGGAGGCCGCCCCGTCATTCGGGGCGGTATTTAAGGAGAACATGATGCGTAACATTATTACCCCCGATGTACTGAAAACCATGATCCCCCAGGAGTTTGAAGACTGGCGCGACGGTGGCGAAGATTTACGCCGCGAACTGACCCATGCCGTGATGCGAGACCTTGACTGTCCGGCTCACTGGGACCTGAACGGCGAATACCGCAGCGAGTTTGGCGGTTTTTTCCCGGTGCAGATCCGTTTCACGCCATCCCACGGCAATTTCAGCCTGGCAGTATGCAGCCCCGGTGATATCAGCCCGTCCTGGATGGTGGTGTTTATTCCTGCCAGTGGTCGCCCGTTCTCTGTTATGCGCACGCTGCCAGCCTGGTCGCCGGAGGTTATCAGCCACACGTTGAGTCTCGTCGCCCGCCTCGATGCCGATGGTTACAGTCAGGCCAGTATCATCAGCATTCTGGCGATGGAGGGGGCATTATGATCCCGATAAACCTGTCACTGGTCCCTCTCAGTCATGAGCGTCGTGCGGTGATGCAGGCCATCGCAGAGGTGGAAGCAAAATACGCGCGTGGTATCCATGTCGCTGAATTTCCCTATGCCTGCACTTTTTTCCGCATCCTGAACGGCAGTAAGCGTGTCACTGTAAAGGATATCGGCTGGTTCTCTCCGGGGCTGACGGCTCAGTCGCTGCGGGGAAATAAACAGGACTGGCTGGCGGCTATCGACCGGCTGATTGAAAGCCGGGGCGCATGTTGCTGGTTACCCCTGTCGCTGTCGGATGGCTGGCGACTGTTCCCGGAAACGAAGTTCCAGATGCAGGAGCGTACCCGCCGGCACAGTGAACTGGGGGCTGAAAAATACACCCGCCAGCGCCGGAAGGAGGCGTGCCAGCGCGAAACGGCGTATCAGGCGCTGGCGGGGCAGGCGGAAATTGAGCTGGCTTTTCATACCCCGGAAACGGTCAGCAGCTGGAGCGCCCGCTGGTCGGGTACTGAACTTCACCAGTACGACCTGGAAGAAATGTTCTGGCGCTGGAGCGAGCGTTTTCCGTCGCTGGCACCAATGGAACGCTGGATGATGGCGAATCAGCCCTTCTGGAGTGTGATGGTCGAATCTGATGCTCTCGCTAAAGAAAGCCCGGAGCCGGTCAGACAACTGGAGCGATGGATGGTCCCCAACAAGCTGATACACCGGAGCCATGCATGAAGTGGTGTTACTCGTTGCGCTGGAGACTGCCCCGGACACCGTGTCCCGGACCGCAGGAACTGGCGTCAGAGGTGGTGGAGGCCGGGGAACCCGCGCCTGAATCGGTGATGTCCCGCTGGGTGGCGGGCGCTGGGTATGCAGTGTGTCTCGATTTTCTGGATGAAAGACAGATAAGACGCTGGAGTGATGAACGAAAAGCGGCTGCCCGTCGGCGGAATCTGGAACGTCGCGTGAACCGGATTGCACCGTTGTTTGCAGAAGAACTCATCGAGCGGGAACTGGAAGCCCGACCGGCGTATTTTCAGGGAAAACCATGAATATGCCTCCCAAAGGAGGGGAGTCATGCTGAAGGTTATGAGCTGTAACAAAGAATACGCCAACGTGAGGACAGGAAAATAAAAAGAGCGGTTATGCCTGCGGTATAGCTGCTCTTTTTTATGCCCCTTACGCTTTGTAATACCCTGCTGTTAATCTCCTCTGAAGAACGGACGCTGCGAATTATGGTGGCAGTTGTCTGTATCATCTTTTCAAATTTGCCTGCTGTCGGACGGGGTCACTGGCCATGACTGCGGGCGACTTCCCTGACGGGAACCGGGGCTGTCGTAAACGGAGCCGGTAAACCGTCTCCGCCCTGACGGGCTTCCATCCCACTGTCGCAACGTCAACACCTGCTCGCAGTGACCGTTCCGGTCACGCCGCTTTTCACCATGCCGGCGATAAAGCCGCCGGCACTCAGGTGACGCCACGTCGTTCCGCCGTGTCGGGTGTGTTCATCCTCTTCTCATACCTCTGGTGAGCCATCTCGCGTTAAGTCCCCGGGCGGAGGGCTGGTCGTAGCACCGTCGCGTCGTCATCCAAGGGGTTAAATGAACTCCGCCAAAAACTTTTTGCGAAGGGATGCAAAAACTTTTTGTCTCCGCCCCTTTCCTTCCTCCTTGCAACGTTGCTCCTTTGCCCTTTGCCGCCAGGGAACTCACCGAGAGATGGATTAACCACCAGACAAGAGGAAAAGCAGGATGAACACACAGAACGTCAACGTCAAAACCGCCACCAAAGAATCTTCCGAAAGATGGGGGGCAAACCCAAAAACACGACTGGCCTGTGTTATCGCAGAACAGCGTTCGTACCTGAATGAGCTTTGCCAGGTCTGGAATCTTCAGTTGAGCCAGAAAGACGAGGCAGAGGAAGTCCTGCGCCTTCTCAGCCTGATGAGTGACAACGTTCATAAGGAAGGCGTGTTGTGCTGGGAACGTTCATATCCGTTGGTTTCGTTTCATGTCGTGCAGCCGTGGTTACAGGCTAAAAATCATGCCATCCGCTTATACGGGATGATCGGGCGTGAGGCGTGGGAAATCGCACGTAAGGACCTTCGTGACAACATTAATTTTGCTCAGGCCATGCTGGACGTTGAAGTGTGTTAAGCAGCGTCACCCACGGCGGCAGGGGATGTCGCCATCAACAAAAGAAGGAGAACACCATGCATTTACACCTGACAGAATCCTCCGCTGTGCCGGGGATGCAGACCACCGCTGAGGCAGAGCGGGCTTACTGGCGGAGCCGTGAACAGGCGACGGTAAAAGCCCCTGCTGAAATCGACGTACACGCTTTTCATAATGCGCTGGGGCTGATGTACCCGCTGAACTGGCGCTGTAGTGAAGACGGTGAGTGCGAAACCTTCATGCTGGCGGAAATGGTCTGCGGCAACGTGACCGAAATTTATGCGCGGATCGGTATCCGTTATTACCGGATGCGTGACTACAGCAACCTTGACCACGCGGAAATTCTGGCCCGCGTTAAGGAGGTATCAGACAAGAGCCAGAAATGAAAAAAGCAGGCATAAGCCTGCTCATTCCACGCCGGATGACACACCCGCAAAAGTTTGCATCCGGCATACGCAAAACCAACATGGAGATTAAACCATGCCATTTGACCCGCAAATCGTCGCACAGGCGAACGCGTTTGTAAATGCCTTACGCAGTGGTAAACGTGCCCGTGTTCCGGCTTTAAAACTGGAGTACTGGCAGCAGTTCATGACCGTGGTATACGCTGGCCTCGGCCTCGCGTGATGTGAAACCTGCCGTCCCTTCGGGGGCGGCATTACAGGAGATTGTCATGTCACAACTGACTTTTGTCGATGTCTTTGATATGGCCAGAGAGAGCGCTGGCGGTTGTTGTGTCACTCAGGATGTGCAGGCGGGTAACGGGTATTTCCCGTCTGTTCACAGGCTGATGAGTACACAGTACAGCCGGAGCCGCTTTATCAGCGTGTTCAGATCCACAGGCTGCCATCTTCGGCGCTGGGAAGTGTTCAGCGATTTTCTGGCGCTGGCAGCCAGTGAGCTGGATATGGCCCGGATAAGAACGCCGGAGAGTATGGCGCACTGTCGGAAAATTTGCGATCGCTACACCATCACCGATATTGAGAATATGCACGAAATGTTCTGTCTGATGGTGTGTGCGCTGGAGGCAAAATTTCATGACTTTCTCGGTGCGATTTTCATGGAGCTTGAACTCGGTGATAACTTTCGCGGGCAGTATTTCACCCCGTATTCCGTACAGTGTCTGATGGCGAGACTGCTGATGCCGGGAATTCAGGACACCATCCGGCGGGAAGGGATAGTGACAGTCAGTGACCCTGCCAGTGGTGCGGCGGGAATGCTGATTGCTTATGCGGAGTGTCTGCTTCTGGCAGATATCAATCCTTCCTGGCACATGTTTGGCAGCTGCATCGATATTGACCCTGTGGCGGCTGATATGGCTTTTATCCAGTTGTCTCTGCTGGGTATTGCGGCGGAAGTGGTGACGGGTAACACACTCACGATGCAGTTTAACAGGGTGCGGTATACCCCTGTTTATTATCTCAATGATTTTGAAAAACGGCTGGCAGACCTGAAGCGACACAGGGCTATGCTGGCATTTATGCGCGGACTACCGGATGCCGCATAAATAACCAGAAGGGCAGGGGATAACCTGCCCGACAGCTGTCAAAGGCGGCGCGCCTGCGGCGCAAAGTAATACCTGCTGCGCTACGCGCTGCCTGTATTACTCCGGCGCGTGATTGTCTTATCATTATTATTTATTTTGGTAAGTCCGGTCTCTTTCTGCATCCCGCTGTTTGTCTCTTTGGGTATTCATTCTTTGTGATAAAAATAATAAATACAGGATCGGGCATCGTCCCTGACGGGACACGGCTGTCGTGAACGGAGCCGGTAAACCGTCTCCGCCCTCCGGGCTTCCATCCTGATGCAAATTCAAATTCGCGCTTGCTGCATCCGTAAACGGATGCGCCGCTTTAACCGTGGCGGTAATAAATTCCCGCCACTCTGATGACCGTAACGGTAATTCGTCTCGCGCCGATTTGCCGTTCCGGGTTGTGTGCATTCTCCCGGAGTGTATATCGCCCGACTTCATCAATTCGCGGAGGGCTGCTTTTAGCATCAGACAGGAATAAATAAAAGGGTATATAAACGCTGCGCGCCCCTTTATTTATTCCTGCCTGCTGCTCATTGCCCTTTGCCGCTCAGTGATGAAGTCGAACGATTTAATAAATCCATAAGGAGAAAACCAGAATGCACACCATTAACGTCAAAACCGCCACTCGTGAATCAGCCGAACAATTTAAAACAGATGAATTCCAGCGCTATTGTGTAACTGATGGTGATGAACGACTTGATTTTATTCCCGCCCTCTTTTTTACACCATCAGCTGACAATATGATCGCCAGCTGGTTACACCAGCATTCAGATTATGATGGCGGTTTCTGGAATTACTGGATCATTCCGCAGGGTGTTGGTGGCAATGTGGCCCCGAACAGAATTATCTTCACCACAACACAAACAGGATATATCGCACCAGCAGGAGAACAACGTTATAACATGTGTGTCCCCGGTAATTATTTTGAGTCAGAGGTCAGTGCCGATGCTGCCGGAATTATCGCAACGTTGATGATAATGAACTGGCTGTCCTGGCAGGCGGCGGATATGGGGGATAAATATGCAAAAGTCTGTAAACATCTTGTCGCCCGGCAGGATGCGCTGAAGGATTATGTCAGTCTTATTCAACATCCGGAGTGCGGATTGATATGGCGGGCTATCGATTAAAACAGATGCGTCACTCTGGTGGCGCATTTTTTTTGATAGTAGCATAAATCGCCTGAATTTCTTTTGCATATTGCTGGCGTTTTTTCTCCTGTGATTCAGTTTCACGAAATCCTGCATTATAAGCCCCTACAGCCCGCCATGAGTATCCCCAGCGTTTAAAAGCAATGGCAAGGTAGTAAGCGCCAGTGTAAATGTTCAGGCAACTGTCAGTATAAAGTTGTCGGGGAGTGATCCCGAACTGTGCCAGATGCGAAAAATTTTGTGAGTGTATTTGCATCTTGCCGACTGCATATTCGCTCTGTGATACAACGTTGAGCGCATTATCACGCCAGGATGACTCACGGAACGAAATCGCCCGTAACAGATCCGGCTCGATCCGATAATCTCTGCCTGCCATTTCAAAACAGTCCTGCGCATTAGCAGAAAATGTTATCGCCAGTAGTCCTGTAATCAGAGTTTTCCTCACGTCAGCTATTCCTCATTACCTTTTCTTTAGCCAGAGTGCCATTTTTTATAAAAAACGGCAATGCCCGGAAATACTGAATTCTTCCCGGCAGGTATATTTCTGTATGCCTGCTCCTTAACATCAAACTCCCACACCCGTCGCAAGATTCGATCTTGCGTGATTATCTTTTAATTTCAGTATGTTATGTAAATTTTTTCACTGTTTTTATTATTGTAATATATAAACTGGAGTCATATGCAAATCTATAGTGAATCGTAAAGGAGTCGAATCCGGATTCACTCACGAATCAGGCCAGTAAATTCAGACAAATTGAACGATTAGAATCTGGATTCAAATCTGTGAATTCTGTATAAGGGATTCATCTGTCAGGCGATCATGAATCTACTCTGACTCTATGAAAAATAAGTAATGAATCGTTTATGACTCTGAACCGAACCAGAAAGATAAATTTAAATAAGGATTTTGTTATGCCAAAAATTCAAACTTATGTGAACAATAATGTCTATGAACAGATCACCGATCTCGTCAGTATCAGGAAGCAGGAAGGTATAGAAGAAGCATCTCTTTCCAATGTTTCTTCTATGCTGCTGGAGCTGGGCCTGCGCGTCTATATGATTCAGCAGGAAAAGAAAGAGGGGGGATTTAATCAGATGGAGTATAACAAGCTCATGCTGGAAAACGTTTCGCGGGTACGGGCTATGTGTACAGAAATTCTTAAAATTAGTATTTTAAGTCAGGAAGCTATTGCCAGCGGTAATTTTGATTACACGGTTATCAAGCCTGCTATTGATAAATTTTCCCGAGAACAGGTCAGCATATTCTTTCCTGATGACGATGATTCTCAGGAGTGAGTCTGAATTCATTTAAAAAGCCGGAATCTATACAAAGATTCCGGCTTTTTTTTGGTCTCTTTAAAAAAATGGAATCTTTACATTCACACAAGAGACTCACATCACATAACTCTGGCACTTTGAATGTTTTGGTGGAATTGAATCATCCTGGCGTTATTATTTTATTTATCCAGTTCAAATGAGGGTTTGAAGAATTTAAAAATCAAAGGCGATAAATAAATTCAATTTATCTTAAAAGATTGCAATGACCCTGTGCATTGCTTGTGGGATTCATTTGTCTTTTTTCTGGAGGCCCGGATGCCTGTTGTAAACCCAGCACGTTTTATGTATGAGCGTAATCACTTTCCAGCTTTAACAGATAAAGAGTTTGAAACATTGGTTTTATACTGTCAGATGATGAATGTTCAGATGGTTGCTGATTATCAAAATCGTAAGCCTGATGTAATTTTAAAACATTTGAAAAACTGCAAAGAAAAGATTGGGGTGGAGAGTGATTTCGAACTTTATTTTATTGTAATAAATAAATTTTTAAACTTTGAAAAATTATTTCCAGAGCTAACATTACAGCAAGTTAATCTTCTGGCTGCATTTTCCTTTTATCCAAAAAGGTCAGCTATTGCTCGCCGTTTTGATATATACCGGAGTGATATATATGACGAACTAATTAAAATCAGGAACAACCTGGGTATTGAAGACCTGGACTCTCTCAGGATGCTATTTTTCATGAAGATTACTCTTTTTCTGTAAGTTTTAGATGTATGTTTGGGTGATTATTGGAGCTTGTTTTTTTGACTTAAATCAATCTATATTCCGTGAATTTTGTGAATGAGATCACCTTTTGAAAAATAACATGTTGTTTTAACTTTGAAAAATAAATTTCCCCCAAACCCTTGAATGGAGGAAATTGACTCTATCTAATATCCCTAACGCAAATTAACGCAGGTAGTTAAAGATGAAGGGGCCAACAAATAAAGTCAAAAATCTAATTGACCTCGGTGGGTTGATTGGCAGAAAAGTTAATATTAGCTGTAGTCTGGATGAAGCTATTGATGAGCTTTTAATGGAAAGTGCTATCAAGAGTGGAAGGAGTAAAAAAAGAGAAGCTGAATTAAGGCTGGAGGATCATTTGCGCAGGTTTTCTCTTGTACCTGCTGAAGAACAGTATATTGAGAAAAAAATGGATTAATACATTAAGCCTTCTGTTACAGAACCATTTGCCTCATCAGATGGTTCTGTGCCGGATTGACTTTACCGGTCAATACCGCTGGGTGTTTTATTAAAATTACATAAATGGAGTTTTTTATGAATTTATCCTTATCACGGCTTTGTTGAATAAATCAGATTTCGGGTAAGTCTCCCCCGTAGCGGGTTGTGTTTTCAGGCAATACGCACGCTTTCAGGCATACCTGCTTTCGTCATTTTGTTCAGCGCTCGTACCAGGGCCATAGCCTCCGCAACCTGACCATCGTAGTCACGCAGCGTCAGTGAACCCCCGAACAGCTGTTTTACCCGGTACATCGCCGTTTCCGCTATCGAGCGACGGTTGTAATCTGTTGTCCATTTCCACCGCGCATTACTCCCGGTCATTCGCTGATTAGCCACTGCACGGTTACGGTCTGCATATTCACCGGGCCAGTAACCCGCGCCTTTTCGGGGCGGGATAAGCGCGCTGATTTTCTTACGCCGCAGTTCATCGTGACAGAGCCCCTTATCACAAGGCGGCCTCCCCGCGTCTGTAAAAAACCGCGCATGGCAGTACTGTCAGGCGGCATGGCGTGGCGTGACCAGTAAAAAATCGCTGTCCCGTCTGGCGGCCCTGTCCCCGCTGTTGCTGCTTGGCGTCGGGCAGATGGCCCACGCCACTGACCTGCTGGCCGGGGGCAAGGATGATGTGAAAGCCACCTTCGGGGCCGACTCCTTCGTCATGATGTGTATCATCATTGCCGAACTGATTGTCGGTGTGGCGATGTATATCCGCACCAAGAACCTGCTTATCCTGCTGGGTCTGGTCGTGGTCATCGTCTTCACCACGGTTGGTCTGACGTTTATTGTCTGATGATGGAGGGAAACGATTTAGATAAATACCGTTTCCCGAAAACCCTGTCAGAGCAGAACCGTATTATCGGACTGCCCCTTGATGAAGCCATCCCCGCATCGGTTGTATTAGTGTGGGGATTTTTCACCAAGAAATATTTATTCAGTCTGATTATTGCGGCAATTATCTGGCAACTGATCAGGGCGGCGAAACGCGGAAAAAGTTCCCGCTGGTTATACAACTGGTGTTACTGGTATTTACCCACTGAATTATTCCGGGTGGTCTACCGCGTTATTCCCGATTCCAGTTTCAGGAAATGGATCAAGTAAATTACCGCAGGGCCAAATTATGGAAATCAGCGCTCGTAATTCATCCACCAAAATTATTGCCATTTTTATTCTGTCACTCACGACACTGGTCTTTATTCTGGCTTTTGCTGTGGCATGGCTGGCCGTGACCAACAGAGCACTCATCCACGAACAGCGAACGGTTGTCACCCCGATGACCTATAACGCGCCGTTTGCCGTGTCGGAAACCA
>NZ_CP101039.1:0-69395 GCF_041320245.1 Citrobacter meridianamericanus
GGACGCAGGCAACCTGTGCCTGGGAGATGTTCTCATCAGCCCGGATACGGGTTTCCGTAGTTATCACGGGTTCGCTCGTTGGAAGCCAGTTGCTCATGAAGATAGGTGTTCATCTTCTTCTTGGCACCATTGTACTCATTGCGGAATACGCTGAACCGGGTAAAGCGGGTTTCACGTATCTCATCGAGATAGTCCAGTACAACATCCAGCCCGGTCAGAGCAAAGCTGCCGCCATCAACGGGAATAAGCACATGGTCCGCGGTATAGGCAGCGTTCGTGGTGGACAGGTTCAGACCTGGAGAACAGTCGATGAGGATATAATCGAATTTATCCATCACCGACTGCAGATGGCGGGACAGTATTTTTTCCCGATGGTGCCGGGTCAGGCAGTTTTCCATGACGCGTTCAAACGACGGATCTGACGGAATGATATAAAGGTTATCGATCACCTCTTCACCACTGACGGCCGGGATAATTGCATCAAAAATACTGAAGCGCGGGTTGTTATATAAATCGCAGATGGTGTGGCCATACTGCGCGTAGTATTTTTTCCCGTTAGCCATCACCTCAGTCGAGTTGGCCTGCTGGTCTCCGTCGATAAGCAATACCCGACGCCCGGCATGTGCGAGGCTCATGGCGAGGTTGGTGATCGTGGAGGTTTTACCGGCACCACCCTTGTTATTCATGATGGCAATGATGCGGGCCACGGTGTTAACCAGCGGTGTCAGCTGAGATTGCACTGGAATTTCAGACATGAGAACTCCTCTCTCAATGAAATACAGGTGTATTACGTTTGCGACAATAGAGTATCGCCGTGTGTGATTACTATAGCATTACAAATGTAATACACAAGTATTTTTACTGAATTACGCAAGTATTCCATTTCATGCGTCAGATCCTTGACGACTGAGGGCAGCACGGGGTGTATCAGCAGCGCTGTTTTCAATGCCGGGAAATATCGCTGACGTTCTCTTCAGGCGGTGAGGCGCGACCTGGTGCATTGAATGTGATGGTGATGATTTTTCTGGCCAGCCCCTCATCGGAAAGGGCATCATCCACACTGACATCACGAATCAGTGGACTTTCCTCTTCTATATGTTGGGCAATATCCCGCAGCCACTCTGCCAGCATTTCTCTGTCCATCTTTCTCCGCTCCGGTTTTTTACAGTCAGCATCAACATACCACACCAGGAAAAGTGAAGTCTGCGTGGTGTGGTTAAAAGATAACCGTTTTGTCAGGCGTGCTGTCATCCGTGCTGGTAGCGACCTGCGCAGAATACCCTCACTTTATACACAGGATTGCCCACCGAAATTGTGGACAGCAACGATGAAAATACGATGTCGCTGCGCTCCTCATTAATACCGCTCTGCTGTGAACGCCGTGCCGCTACTGTAGCCGGGCCGCTTCGAATGCAAGGGTTCGCTACGCCGGTGTCCTCACCCGGTCGCAGTTAATTTCAAAGGCATTACCCGCTGTCTTCCCGTCGTTTTCCGTCTCAATTTTCGCCGTCAAACCGTCCAGCCAGCGTGGGCTTTTTCACTGCGCTGCGGCTTGCGGCACCGCCCCTGCATTCTCCGCTTTTCGCCCGGCTGTCGTATCGGCACGGCGTAACTGGCGCCGCATTTGAGAAAGGAGAACTACCATGTCCCGATTTATCCAGGGTAATTGCGTCCATATCATGTCCGGCTTTCCGGATAATGCTGTCGATTTCATACTGACTGACCCGCCATATCTCGTCGGTTTTCGTGACCGTCAGGGGCGTACCATCGCCGGCGATAAAACCGATGAATGGCTGCAACCCGCCTGCCATGAGATGTATCGTGTGCTGAAAAAAGACGCGCTGATGGTGAGCTTCTACGGCTGGAACCGCGTCGATCGCTTTATGGCCGCGTGGAAAAAGGCCGGGTTCAGCGTCGTCGGCCACCTGGTGTTTACCAAAACCTACTCGTCCAAATCCGCGTATGTCGGCTACCGCCACGAATGCGCCTATATCCTGGCGAAAGGCCGTCCGCCCCTGCCGCAGAATCCGCTGCCGGACGTGCTGGGCTGGAAGTATTCCGGCAACCGCCACCACCCGACCGAAAAACCCGTGACCAGCCTGCAACCGCTGATTGAGTCTTTCACACATCCCGGCGCGATAGTCATGGACCCGTTTGCCGGCAGCGGTTCCACCTGCGTAGCGGCGCTCCAGTCTGGCCGTCGCTACATCGGTATCGAACTGCTTGAGCAGTACCACCGGGCCGGGCAGCAGCGTCTGGCCGCCGTCCGGCGCGCCATGCAGTACCCGGCCGCTAACGACGAGTTCCCGGAGGCCGCGTAATGAACTATGCAGGACACGAAAAACTCCGCGCAGAAGTGGCGGAAGTCGCCAACAACATGTGTGACCTGCGGGCGACGCTGAACGGGATGGAGCACAGCTATCGCTTTGACTCCGATGTGCTGGCCGAACGCCTGACCCGTCAGACCCTTTTTCGCATCAATGCCCTGTTTATGGCGGCGTACAACGAAATTCTTGAGCTGGATGCCTGCTTTAAGGACTAAGGAGAAAAACATGTACGGAACCTGTAAAACCCTCTGCCGCTTGTTGCGTGAGCAGTATCCCGCAGAAACCCCTTTGAACCTCATTGTCTGGTCCCCGGCGGATATCGAAGCGCTGGCCGACGGAATGGAATATGCCGTTTCGAAACAGGACACAAGGGCGGTACTGGCGCGTATGGACGCCATACCGGAAGAACAACGGCTTGAGTCGGGCGTGTCTGCCAGTGCGGTGATGGATCTGATTGAACAGGTGAAACAGGCCGTTCCGGCGGTAATGGTGCCGGCTGACCTGCTAGAAACCCTGCTGATAACCGCTGAACAGGCGTTGTGGCACAGAGAATGGTCCGCCCGGGATGAGAACCATCCGGTGCCGGAAAGCGTGACCCGTCGCCTGGCTGATGCGGCGAAAGTTCGCGCCTTAATGAAAAACTGAAATCTGCACGCCGCCCGGGCGGCGTGTACTGAACCCGTTCAGAGGAACCCACTATGCAGGAAATCACCACGTTAACCGCCCTTATCATGCGCCGTGCGCGCGATTTGATTGCTGATTATGGATGGCCTGACCATACCGATGTTGATCAGCGTGATCCGGTCAATAAACCGGGATGGATAAGTATTTATGTCCGTCTGGATGCGGCAAATATTGCTCATCTGCTTCCTTTGCTTTGTACCGGTGACGTACCCGCAGAGCTGCAAAGTGCCATGACAAAAATAGCCGGGACGCCAGCGCAGATTATTTTATCCGGCAGCCGTTATGCCGACGCGCCGCAGCTTCCGGAGAACGGAACACAGATAGCGTTCCCCTGGGCCGGGGAATGGCTGACGGAGCCGGAGATTCAGGCTGTAACGGATTGCCTGTCCCGCGCCGTGCGGGATGTCTCCCGGCAGGTATGGGAGGATGCGCGCCGGATAAAAGCGGCGCTGACCACGCGCGGGGAAACGCTGTTTTATCGCCAGACCCGAAACTTCCGTCTGGTTGTGAAGGAAAACGATATGCCCTGCTGGCTGGACGACGATGATGACAATTTACCGGTGGTGCTCGATGCCATCCTGAACAAAGAGGCACGCTACAGCAGCGTCGAGTTCTTTGTTATCAGCGACAAAGTTGATCAAATCCTGGCATGTGGCCAGATGTGCGATGTGCTGCGTATTCCTGGCGAGCCCCCGCGCCGGTGGATGGATTTAACCCTGTTACATGAGGTCATGGCAGAAGCGCGTGCAGAAATCAGTCTTGTCCGCAATGCCCTGTCAGCAATCCGGCCAGTATAGCGAACAGCAGGGGGCGGCGGCACCCTGAATCAACATCGAAGGATAAGGATGTCGCCGGCTCCACTTTTATGGCTCTTCCTCCACGTTGTTCCGGCTTCGCGGTGAGTAACGCCCCGTGCGGACTGCGGCTTACGCCGTGCCTCTACTGTAGCCGGGCCGCGGCTGATGCAAGGGAAGCGTAAACGCCGTCACCTTCACCCGGTCGCAGTGTATTTCAACGGCATTATCCGCCGTCTTCCCGTCGTTTTCCGGCTCATTTTTCGCCGTCAAACCGTCCAGCCTGCTCCTGCTTTTTTACTGCGCTGCGGCCTCGGTGACGCCCTTGCATCCTCCGCTTTTCGCCCGGCTGTCGTGTCGGCACGGCGTAAGCCGGAACTCAGACAACATCGACTATGGAGGATTTTTTATGAGCACTACGATCACCACACCTGCGGTTTACGTTGGCACCTACCATAAATACAACTGCGGCAGCATTTTCGGCAAATGGTTTGATCTGACGGAGTTTGACGGCAGGGAGGATTTTTACGAGGCCTGTAAGGCGCTGCATGCCGATGAATGGGATGCCGAATTTATGTTCCAGGACTGCGAGGGCATCCCTTCGCAGTTCGTCTCTGAAAGCTCCATTGACTGGGATTTTATCGCCGCTTACAAACGTGCCGAAGAAGAGGGCAGGGAGACCGCGTTTATCGCCTGGGCAGAGTATACGGGCGAGTGTGACTATGACGCGTTTGACGATGCGTATCGCGGCGAGGCGGAGAGCGAGGAGGACTATGCGCGTGAAATGGCTGAAGACAACGGCCTGCTGAATGAGGTGCCGGAGCCGCTGCGCAGCTATTTCGATTTTGAAGCCTGGGCGCGTGACCTGTTCAGCAGCGGTTATGTATTCCATGACGGCTACGTCTTCAGCAACTGATTTTCCCCGGCAGGCGGTTCAGCCGCCTGTCAGCCCGCGCGGAAAACCAGGCAGGCTCTGCCTGCCGGCGAAGTTCGCCGCGCCTGCGGCGCCGCGCATCTCCGCCAGTGCCTGATGCTCCTGTGGTGTCAGGGGATGAATATTGGTGTGCTGCAGCTGGACGGCGATATTTCTGTTCTGGCGATAATGCCTGCGTTGCCGTTGCCGTTGCCGTTGCCGTTGCCGTTGCCGTTAGCAATAGTGGCCATACCGATGGCGTACTGGCTGATATCTCTGTCCTGTCGGTTTTTCTTCCTGTTGTGTCTGCCTGTGGGCGACTTCCCTGACGGGAACCGGCGCTGTCGTAAACGGAGCCGGTAAACCGTCTCCGCCCTGTCGGGCTTCCATCGCACTGTCGCAGGTTTAACATCACGCTTGCGGCATCCGTCTACGGATGCGCCGCTCTCACCAGCCCGGCGGTAATGCTGCCGGGCCTCTTCGGGGCAACGCCGTTTCGCGCCCGCGCGTTCCGTCGTTGCGGCGGGTTCCTGCTCATTCCTTGCCTGGTTTTTTCACCCTTTTGAGTCCTTTCGCCGGGGCTGAGACAAGCACAGCCGCTGTCAGCTGTCCAGGGTAAATGGCACGCGGTAAACCGCGCCCCGGACATCCGCCATCGCCCGCGCTGGTTTACGCCCCTGCGGCGAACGGCTCTCAAACGGGTGAAGGTAACAACCATCGGGGCGTTCAGCAGGTCCCCGCAAAACGTCAAAACCGCGGCCCCGGCAACTCAACGGGTGATGGTTTTTTAAAAGCAAAACAGGTTCAGAAGGAGGAGCAACATGAGCGAGGCGCTGGCGGTTTTACCCGACGACACCTTTACCCGCGAACAGGCTGAGGCCGTTGCGTCACAGTACACCAACGTGGCGATAGAGGACGATCAGGGGGCGCATTTTCGCCTGGTTGTCCGTAAGGACGGTGAAATGGTCTGGCGCACGTGGAACTTTGAGCCGGGCGGCACGTACTGGCTCAACCGTTATATCGCGGACTACGGTATCCGCAAGCCGCAGTAAGAAAGAGGTGCCCTGCCGGAGCGCGAACTCCGCAGGGCCAGACAATCATCAATATCCAGTGAGGTATCAACTATGTCAGTAACCGATGTTAAAGCAAAAGCACCCAAAAAAGCGAGCAGCAAAAAAATCACGAAGGCGCAGGAAGAAGCCCTGAAAGCCGCCCTTGAGGCCGCTGTCATCGAGTATGTTCCGCTGTCCAGTCTCGCTAAATCCCCGCTGAACGTGCGCACCATCCCGTATTCCGTGGACAGCGTTCGCGGTCTGGCTGACTCCATCGAGGCGCTCGGACTGCTGCAGAACCTTATTGTTCACACCCTCGCGGACGGACAATCCGGCGTGGCCGCAGGTGGCCGCCGACTGACTGCCCTGAATCTGCTGGCGCAGGAAGATCGTCTTGCGGCCGATCATACCGTCATGGTGAAGCGCGTCTCAGACGACATTGCCGCCCTCGCCTCGGTTGCCGAGAACGAGCAGCGCGCCGCCATGCATCCCGCCGAGCAAATCGCAGGTTTCCGTACGCTGGCAGGGCAGGGCAAAACTCCCGCACAGATTGGCGACGCCCTCGGCTTCGGCTCCCGCCACGTGCAGCGCATGCTGAAGCTGGCAAACCTCGCCCCGTCCCTGATGGATAAGCTCGCGCAGGACGAACTGACCGTTGAGCAGTGTCAGGCGCTCTGTCTCGAGGACGATCCTGCCCGTCAGGTTGAGGTATTTGAAAGCGTGAAGGCCAGCTGGTCGAACGCGCCCGCACACCTGATTAAACGCGCCATTACCGAAACCGAGATGCGCACCGACAACACCAAATTCCGGTTTATCGGGCGCGAAGCGTATGAGGCGGCAGGGGGTTACGTTCGTGAAGATCTGTTCAGCCAGGACGAGGGCGACGGCACGGCAGACAGCGTGCTGGTTGAGCGTCTGGTGCAGGAGAAGCTGGAGCGTATCGCCCTGGACATTCAGCAGCGTGAGGGCTGGGCATGGAGTCGCGGACGCGCAGCCCGCATCTGGTACCACGGCGAAGACGGTAAGGAGTTCGTTCAGCCTGTTGAACCCGATCCGGTGTATACCCCTGAACAACAGCAGCGTCTTGATGCGCTGCGGGAGCAGTACGACACATATGACAGCGTTTGCGACGAGTCGGATGCGATCGAAGCGGACATCCTCGCCATTCAGGTGGCGGCAGAAGTCAGCGCGTGGACTGACGACATGAAGTCAGGCGCGGGGGTGATGGTCAGCCTGTACGAAGGACAGGTGTACGTGCAGCGCGGAGTTCGCCTGAAAGCAGATATGCCGGAAGAAACCGAAACCAGCAGCGTAACGGTGCCGTTCACCTCACGCCAGCCCGACGCCGCAGAGGGGATCAGTGTTCCGCTGCTCACGAAAATGACCTCCGAGCGTACGCTGGCAGTCCAGGCGGCGCTGATGCAGCAGCCCGAAAAGGCGGTGGCGCTGATGGTCTGGCGCATGTGTACCTGCGTCTTCTCGGGCTGTCTGACCACGGCGCACCCGTTCCGTATCAGCCTCACCGTGTCTCACGGCAGCCTGACGGAGAACGCCCCGTCCGGTAAGGATGGCGCAGCGTTTGAGATGCTCATGACCGAACAGGCAAGGCTGAAAGCCCTGCTGCCGGAAGGGTGGGAGAAGGACTTCACCACCTTCTTTGCCCTTGACGGCGGGGTGTTGATGTCGCTGATGGCCTTCTGCACGGCCTGTTCCGTTGACGGGGTACAGACCCGCGATATGGGGCATACCTCCCGAAGTCCACTCGATGCGGTCGAGGCGGCAATCGGGTTCCATCTGCGCGACTGGTGGCAGCCGACGAAGGACAACTACTTCGGCAGCCTGAAACATCCGCAGATTGTGGCCTCCCTGAAAGAGGCGGGGCTGACGGGCGCGGCGGGTGATGCGGAGAAGATGAAGAAGGGCGATGCAGCAGCGCATGCGGAGCACTTTATGCAGCACACCCGCTGGGTTCCGGCATGGCTGAAAGGACCAGAGCCAGCGGCTGAATCCGGTGCTGACGACGCGGTTTCCGATACCGACAGCACTGACAACGACACCACCAACACGGCACACGCCGCCTGATAACGGAGAGCCGCCCTTGTGTGAACAGGGCGGCAATAAGGAGATATCCATGCGCACTATTCTTACCCCCGATGTACTGAAAACGATGTCCTGTGATGAGTTTGAGGACTGGCGGGACAGCGGCGAAGACTTTCGCCGCGAACTGACCCACGCCGTTATGCGTGACCTGTCCTGCCCTGAGAACTGGGATGTAAACGGCGAGTACCGCAGCGAGTTCGGTGGCTTCTTCCCCGTGCAGGTGCGCTTTACGCCCCCGCACGGCAACTACCATATTGCCGTGTGCAGTCCAGGTGCCATCAGTCCGGCGTGGATGGTGGTGTTCGTGCCCGCCAGCGGTCGCCCGTTCTCCGTCATTCGTACCCTGAGCGGCTACCAGCCGGAGCTTGTCAGCCACACCATCAGCCTGACGGCGCGTCTCGATGCGGACGGATACAGTCAGGCCAGCATCATCAGCATTCTGGCAGCGGAGGGCGCGGTATGATCCCTTCACATCTCTCTCTGGTTCCCTTCAGTCATGAGCGACGCGCCGCGATGGAAGCCATCGCCGAGGTTGAGCGCAGGCGGTCTCGCGGCTCGCTGTCTGCGGCGTACCCATATGCCAGCGCCTTTTTTCGCCGGCTCACGGGCAGCACGCGCATCACCATCAGGGAAATCCATTATTTTGCGCCGGTGCTGACGGCGCGGGAGCTGCGGGGCTGCAGGGACAGCTGGCTCAGTGCCATCGATGCCCTGATTGAAAGTCGCGGGACGCGTTGCTGGCTGCCGCTTCCCGTTGGTGCGGGCCAGCGCCTCTTTCCGGCGGTGGCCTTTCAGCAGACCGAGCGGGTTCGCTGTCAGGACGCCCTGCGGGATGAAAAATACACCCGCCAGCGGCACAAAGAACGGTGTCAGCGTGAGCGGGCGTACCAGGCGCTGGCGGGGCAGGCGGAGATTGAGCTGGCATTCCATACGCCGGAAACGGTCAGCAGCTGGAGCGCTCGCTGGTCGGGGACTGAACTGCGCCAGTACGACCTGGAGGAGATGTTCTGGCGCTGGAGCGAGCGTTTCCCGTCACTGGCGCCAGTGGAGCGCTGGATGACGGAGAGCCAGCCTTTCTGGACGGTGATGGCTGAAACGGATGCGCTGGCGCGGGAAAGCACTGAGTCTGTCAGGCAGCTGGAGCGCTGGATGGTACCCAACAAGCTGACCGCGTGGAGTCAGGTATGAAGTGGCGTTACTCGCTGCGCTGGAAGCGTCCCGGTCCCTGTCCCGGTGAACCTGAGCTGGCGTCAGAAGTGGTGGAGGCAGGGAAGCCCGCCCCTGAGTCCGTGATGTCACTGTGGGTGGCCGGAGCCGGATATGCTGTCTGCGTTGATTTTCTGTGTGACAGACAGATCAGACGCTGGACCGACGAGCGCAAGGCGGCAACCCGTCGGCGGAATCTGGAGCGCCGTGTTAACAGGATTGCGCCGCTGTTTGCTGATGAACTCATCGGGCGGGAACTGGCGGCGCGACCGGACTATTATCGCGGAAAGTCTCACCGGTGATTTTTGTTATTATCCCCTTCAAATCTTCGGGTCTGCAGGGGCCGGAGAGCAGTCGTGGTCTGCAGCCATAAAAGGAGGCTGGTTCTGAATAAAGGACTGACATTATCGGCGCTGATTGCCATGACGCCGGAGGATTATGAGCAGTTTCGCTCTGATGGCTGGTCTTCTCGTAAGGTGCTGACGCAGGCCGTGCTGCGTGAGTTGCTTTTGCCGGAGGGCTGGGTGGTTTCACCCGAGAATCACACTGAATACGGTGGCGTATGGCCCGTTAGCCTGCGGTATGTTCCACCGCATGGCAGACACTGGTTCATGCTGACCAGCCCCGGCGAAGTCTGTGACCACTGGATGCTGTTGCTTCAGTCAGCCAGCGGACAGCGGATTAAATGTCTGCTCAGAATGCCGGTACTGGATACCTTTCTGATAAACAGCCTGCTGCTGCGGGCTGATGTGCTGGATAAAAAGCGGTATACGCTGGCGGGTCTGGCTAATGAACTGGCTGTTTTCACCGAAACGGCAACACACGGGCGTCGTCCCTGACGGGACACGGCTGTCGTGAACAGAGCCAGCAAGCTGTCTCTGCCCTGCGGGCGTCCATCCTGACGCAACGTCAACCCCTGCGCTTGCTGCGTCCGTAAACGGACGCGCCGCTTCACCCTGTCGGCGGTAAAACTGCCGACAGTCCTCTGACGCCCCGTCGTTCCGCCGTGTCGGGTGTGTTCATCCTCTCCCCGTACCTCTGGCGAGCCCTCTCCCGTTAAGTCCCCGGGCGGAGGGCTTGTCGTAGCACCGTCGTGTCGTCATCCGAAGGGTGAAATGCACTCCGCCAAAACTTTTTGCGAGGGACCGCAAAAACTTTAGTCTCCGCCCTTCTCCTGCCGCCCCGCCGTTGCTCCTTTGCCCTTTGCCGCCAGGGAACTCACCGAGAGATGGATAAACCACCAGACAGGAGGAAAAGCAGGATGAACACACAGAACGTCAACGTCAAAACCGCCACCAAAGAATCTTCCGAAAGATGGGTGAAAACCTCGTCCCTGCGTACTGATGGCTTTGTGCGCAATATCCATTCCCGTAACCCGTTCGATGTTATTCGCGCGGACGTGGTGCTGGCCCGTATGGAAATACAGGCTAACCGGGGATGTGGCCTGCACTACGAGATTTATGAGTCCCGTCTGCTGGGTATGGCTATGCATTACCTGGCAGAACTGCCACTGAAAGACCGTCCGGCGTTTATGGGGGCGGCAGCGAAACGGGGTTACATGCTGACGACTGCGGAAGAAGAACGTGCCGATGGTGAATGTGCTGACCTGATGATCGAGCTGGCGGCGGATTACTGATTACTTAACCGGCTGGCGGCAGGGGATGCCGCCAGTCACACCGGAGAAACATTATGAGCAACAGCAACACGAACAGTACGTTCAGCTTTGACGCATGGGAGAAAAGCGCGCTCAGCGAACTTGATACCCTGCAAAACCACGTCAGTAAAGCCCTGATGAAGTACCAGAGCAATACGGACAAAACGGCGCTGGGCGAGTCTGCAAACCGCTATATGGGCGAACTCAGAACCGCTGTCACGCGCATCCTGAAAGCCACGCCAGCTATTCAGCAGAAAGTCGACGGGATTGCCGACATGCTGCACCTGATGGCGCATTTTTCCGGCATCACGTTCGACGAATAACCACCACGGCGAAATATCAACGCCATTAACCAGAAGGAGATAAACCATGCACTTAAATCTGACCGAATCCTGCGCTGAAGCGGGTATTTATGCGACCAGTGAGGCCGAACGCGCGTACTGGCTGAGCCGCGAAAAGTCATATCTGACCGCGTCCGTCGAAATCGACGTACACGCCTTCCATGATGCGCTGGGGCTGATGTACCCGATGAACTGGCGCAGCAGTCAGAACGGCGAGTGTGAAACCTTCATGCTGGCGGAAATGGTCTGCGGCAATGTGACCGAAATCTACGCGCGGATCGGTATCCGTTATTACCGGATGCGCGACTACAGCAACCTTGACCACGCGGAGATTCTGGCACGCGTTAAGGAGGGAGTGCAGCGCCAGAAATGAAAAAGGCAGACTTTCGTCTGCCATATCCCGCCGGATTTACCCGCTTGCAACGATTAATCCGGCCTTCACCAAAAGGAACAAACCAATGCAATTCAGTGAAGTTTCGATTGTTACACCGACCGCCCTGTATGTCCAGATGCTTGAGGCGGAAAACGCACCCGTAAAAAAACAGGTGCGTATTAAACGCAGTGATATCGACCGTGACGACATCAGCGCCGAAATGCGGGCGCTGGGCCGTCACATAGCGCACTGCCGGAAGAAGGGGCGCGCCGTTCGTATTCCTGCCATGCGCGGGAGTGAGTGGGGGCAGGTGTTACGCACGCTCGAACTGAAGCGGGCATTTAACTGATAACTGAGCCGCTCCTTACGGGGCGGCATTTAAGGAGGAAATATGTCTCAACTCAGTTTTGCCAGCTTCTTTGATCAGGCGAGAGAAGCCGCACCCTTAACACCCGCTAAACCCGTATTGCCCACCGTGAATGCGCAGCCGATACCGCACCGGATGATGACAATCGACCAGGCCCGCCGCCAGTTTATCAGCATGTTCAGGGATACCGCCCGCAGCCTGCGCCGCTGGGAGGTGTTCAGCGACTTTATCACGCTGGCCGCCAGCGAGCTGGATATGGCGCGGATAAGAACGCCGGAGAATATTGAGCAGAGCCGCAAAATCTGCGCGAAGTACAGCGAGAGCGATATCAGCAACCTGCATACGCTTTTCTGCCTGATGGTCTGCGCGCTGGAGGCGAAATTTCACGACTTTCTCGGCGCGATCTTCATGGAGCTTGAGCTGGGCGACGACCGGAACGGGCAGTATTTCACGCCGTATCACGTCCAGTCACTGCTGGCGAGGCTGCTGATGCCGGACGTCGACGAAACGATACGCCGTGAGGGATTCGTTACCGTAAGCGATCCGGCAAGCGGTGCGGCGGGAATGATTGTGGCGTATGCGGAATATCTGCTGGAGGCGGGCTATAACCCGTCTGAACATATGTTCGGAAGCTGCATCGATATTGATCCTGTTGCGGCCGATATGGCGTTTATTCAGCTTTCCCTGCTGGGTATTCCTGCCGAGGTGGTGACGGGCAACACGCTCACAATGCAGCTTAACAGGGTTCGCTACACGCCCGTGTACTATATCAACAACTTTGAAAAACGCCTGGAAGACCAGCGCCGGGTGAGTGCCATGCGCGAATTTTTGCGCGGGCTGAATAAAGCCGCATAGCCAGCCTGAAGGGCAGGGGAATACCCTGCCTTTCGTGGCATCAAGGGCCGCGCGCCTGCGGCGCAGAATAAGCAGGCTGCGCTGACGCGCTGCCTGCATTATTCCGGCGCGTGGTAGTCTGAAGTTCCTGTCTTTTGGTCAGGTGGTTAATATTCCTCATTCTCCTGCTGGCGATGGTCTTTATTATTCTGCCGCTGATATGGATATTATCCTTTCTTTTCCGGGCGTCGTCCCTGAAGGGACACGGCTGTCGTGAACGGAGCCGGTAAACCGTCTCCCCCTTCGGGCATCCATCCTGACGCAAATTCAAATTCACGCTTGCTGCATCCAGAATGGATGCGCCGCTTTCACCGTGGCGGTAATAAATTACCTCCACTCTGAAGCCCGTAACGGTAATTCGTCTTACGCCGATTTTCCGTTACGGGATGTGTGCATTCTCCTGGTGTGACTGTCGCCCGATTTCATCAGTTCGCGGAGGGCTGCTTTTAGCATCAGCCAGTAAGGAAATAAAGGGGTATATAAACGCTGCGCGCCCCTTTATTTCCTTACTGTCAGCTGCTCATTGCCCTTCGCCGCTCAGTGATGAAGTCGAACGATGTAATAACCCAATGAGGAGAAAACCAGAATGCACACATTAAACGTCAAAACCGCCACTCGTGAATCAGCCGAACAATTTAAAGTTGATAAACGCCAGCGCTACTCTGTTACAGATGGTGATGAACGTCTGGATTTTATTCCTGCGCTCTTTTTTACGCCTTCTGCTGATAACATGATTGCCAGCTGGTTACGTCAGCATTCAGATTATGATGGTGGTTTCTGGCGTTACTGGATTATTCCGCAGGGCACCGGAGGAAACGTGGCTCCGAACTGTGTCAGATTCACAACCGCGCAAACAGGATATATCGCACCGGAAGGAGAACAGCGCTATAACATGGTTATTCCCGGTAATTACTTTAAAGCAGAGGTCAGTGCCGATGCTGCCGGAATTATTGCTACACTGATGATCATGAACTGGTTGTCCTGGCAGGTTGCAGATATGTGGCCTGAATATTCGAAAGTCTGTAAACACCTCGTCGCTCGTCAGGATGCACTGAAAGACTACATCAGTATCATAAAACACCCTGAAGCAGGTTTAATTTATCGGGCTATTGATTGAAGACATAAATACTGGATGAATAAAAAGACCTCCTGTTGAGGTCTTTTTACTGTTTTGCAAGAGTCTGCGCTGCATTTTTATTATTCTTTATCGCCCGATATGTTGCCTCAATTTTTCTGGCATAGACATATCTTCTCTGCGCCTGTTCTTCTGTTTTCCTGAAACCTGCATTATAAGCGCCCACGGCCTGCCAGCTGACTCCCCACTTTTTGAATGCAATTGCAAGATAGTAAGCCCCGGTGTAGATATTCATACACGGATCGGAAATAAGGTGCTCCGGTTTTATTCCATAACGAGCCAGTTCGTTAAAGTGCTGGGAGTCCACCTGCATAAGTCCGGAGCCAAAACCCGAAACAGGATTGTAGCCTTTTACGTCTGTGCGGAAGTTCGATTCATTCCAGGAGATTGCCCGAAGCAGATCCGGATCTATATGATAATCCCTTCCTGCCAGATCAAAACAATCAGCAGCGTTCAACATTCCAGAAAAAGCCAGCGTTAAAAACGTAAGAGCAATCCGTTTCATTTCTTCCCTCCGGGCACCATGCCGGAAATACGTTAACCCATCCCATACCCAGACTCAACTAATATGCACTCCTCACCACCAAAAGCACCACACCCCACGCAAAATTAAAATTTTGCTGATTGGCTCTTTAAATCATGCAGTTAGAGAAAAAGTAATGTGAAATAATTTATTTTAATGTGTGTAAACAACTCGGTAGTGAGTTTTATTCGACTCGTTAAAAACTCTACTCAGAGTCATTTGTGACTATTTTTAATAAATCCATTGAGTTATGACTACGGCGAGTCTATATTCGAGTCGTAAATTTTTACAGTGTGTGTCGGCATGCAAGTCGTCTGTTTCCTGGCAGAGAGTCTGTGCCGAGTCGTGCATTTTTAGCTTTTCAAAATATTCTGTTGTACAGAAGTTTTGGAAATATAAATGAGGAGAAAATTATGGCCAGAGTCCAGGTCTATGTAAGCGATGAAGTTTCAGAGAAAATAAGAGTAATCGCTGAAAAACGTCGCGCTGAAGGAGCGAGAGATAAAGATGTAAGTTTTTCAAGCATTGCATCAATGCTGGTCGAACTTGGTCTTCGGGTCTATGAAGCGCAAATGGAAAGAAAAGAGTCTTCCTTTAATCAGGCGCTCTATAATAAAACTATCCTTGAAAATGTAATGAAAACTCAATTTATTGTCAGCAAGCTGCTGGCGATGGAGTCGCTGAGTCCACATCTCGCAGGAAATGAAAAATTTGATTTCAGGGATATGGTTACGTGTATACGTGAAGATGTGCAACAGATTGTTGAAAAATTCTTCCCACAGGAGGAAGAGTCTCAAGATAATTAGCTGAAAATGTTTGATAAATAGGATTTAGATCTGCTGTTTTTGAGTGACTTTGTCGTCAGTAATTGATATATTTTATGCAGACATAAGTAAAATTTGATGCCCGCCATTCAATTTGGTGGGTCGCCGGTACACCGGGCTAGACCCCCGGGTGTACCGACTATACACAGAAACCTTCAGAGGAGGCTTCAATGCACCCGCGCGATCCTAGAGATCTCTCCGAACCAAGTCAATCATTAGATGATATTGTGAAGCGTTTTGATGCGCTTTATAAGTGCTCGCCTTTGCCTTTTTGCATTCGAGATCAATCCAGAAACACCATATATAAAAACGATGCATATTTAGATTTCTTCCACCCATTATCTAAGTGTTTTTCAGGTGTCAGTTTTGATCCTGATGAAGTTGAGCTTGATTTGTCGACAATTGAGTTAGAGGCCTTTGTTATGGGGCCGGACACAGCTATTTGTAGAACTTTTAATTTGAATGGTGAGTTTTACCAGTTACGTGTTGAAATTCGCATTCTAAATAAAGAATTATATGCTTTCTGGTTTATTAATTACTTCCCGGATTATCAAGCTTTATTCAATGCTTCGAATAGGATAAAAAATGATGACTTTGATTTTGATATTTTCCTTTCGGGGTTGACAAATAAGAAAATGATTACGTTGTGTTTTTCAATTCTTGGCTTTCAACTTCATACAATGGCGCAATATTTAGGTGTTTCTGAAAAAGCAATTTCAAGCAGACTTTCTAGTGTGAAGAATGAACTTGCAAAATATTTTACTGATTATGATGACTTCAGATTCTACTGCATGAGAATGGACGTATACAGAAAGGTGAGAATGGTTGTCCTTAAAGTTTTGAATGTTAAATTTATGTAAAAAATATAGTGGAATTTTTCGCGTATTGAATAAATTGTATTCAATGTGTCACTATCCTGACGCAGGAATATGTTGAGAGGGAAAACATGATTAGACGTCACAGGCTTCGTGGCCCAACGGTAACTATGTCGATCTACCTTGACCCACAAACCGATCTTCTTATTTTGAAGGCGAAGGACAGAAGTGGTCGTTCTAAATCAGCTGAAGCGCTGATTCGGTTACGTGACCACCTGGAAAAATTCCCTGATTTCTATAACTCTGAAATGGCGGAGGTGATCCCAAACAATCTTGAACCCAAGTCACAAAACTAGTTTTTTAGGATTTTTATTTCAACAAATCTATCCGGTGTAATTAAAGGATTAATGAATATGACTGATGTGTCTGTTATTAACGCTGTACCCGCGACCTCTGCAAAGAAAAAATTCAGCAAAGTCGCGTTACTCAAAGCGCTGAAGTTTGCCCTGCCTGTCGCAGCCCTTGCTGCGTTTTTCCCTGAAACGGTTCTTGCCTCGACTGCGGGTAAAGATCTGATGTCCAGCGGCGATGCAACCGTTAAAGGAACATTTGGTAAAGATTCCAGCGTGGTTAAGTGGGTTATTCTTGCCGAAGTTCTGGTGGGCGCCGTGATGTATATGACGACCAAGAACCTCAAGTTCCTGGCGGGCTTTGCGATCCTGTCCGTATTCGTCACGGTAGGTATGTCTGTCGCAGGATACTGATTTCCAGCAACAGCCGTTCAGAGCCACTTCCGACTATTAAATTCCGGTTTAATTCTGAATGCCCTTCACGAGCATTCACGGGAGGGCTTTGCCTGTAATCCGGCTGGCAGGTATTTCCTACTGCCAGCTGTACCGGAGACGGAACATATATGGCAGATGAATCTCTCAAAAAATATCGCTTTCCCGAAACCCTGACGAATCAGAGCCGCTGGTTTGGCCTTCCTGTGGATGAACTTATTCCGGCCATTATCTGCCTGGGGTGGGGATTCTGGACCCAGCATTATATTCCCGGAATTATCGCTGCCGTACTGGCCTATCTCGGAATTAAAAAGCTCAAGAAAGGGCGGGGCAGTTCATGGCTGCGGGACCTGGTCTACTGGTATATGCCGACCTCACTGCTGAGGGGGATTTTTCATGATGTACCCGACTCATGCTACCGCCAGTGGATTAAATAGACAGGAATAATCAGATGGAACACGGAGCACGATTAAGTACACAGCGGGTTATTGCCATCGGCTTTATTGCCATGGGGGTGGTTATTCTGGGAAGTATCACCACCAATGTTATTCAGGCCGTCAACAACTACCGTCTTCAGAATGAGCAGAAGTCTATCGTCACGCCAATGCTTTTCAACGCGCCGTTTGCCGTGTCGCAGAACCAGGCGGATGCCTCCTACCTGCAGCAGATGGCCCTGTCGCTTATCGCCCTTCGCCTGAATGTTACCCCGGAAACCGTTGATGCCTCTCATGAGCAGCTGCTGGCCTATGTCAAACCCGCAGCGCAGAACGAGCTGAAAATCCGGCTTGCTGAGGATGCGAAGCGCATTAAGGACAACAACGTTAACTCGTCTTTCTATATGACCAGCGTGAAGGTTTATCCGGCAAGCAGCCGCGTGGACGTGCGGGGCCAGCTGAAGACCTGGATAGGCGACTCGAAACCGTATCCCGAGCTGAAACAGTACGTTCTCAAGTTCGAGCGTGAGGACGGCATCAGCTGGCTCAGTCACTTCGGAGAAATCACCGATGAACAAAAATAGTCGCCGTGCGCTGCTGGCGTTGCTGATGCTCGCTTCCGGTCAGACGGTCGCCGCACCCGCTGCGCTCTCTGCCACGATTGTTCCACTGACGAACGGCGGACAGGCCAGCATCGCGGTCAGCAACACCGACCCGAACCTTTTCACGGTCGCAGGTGACCGCGTGACGGCCCTGACCAGCCTCGACGGTGAGCTGACGCGCCAGGAACAAACGGCAAGCGGCGGTGTGATTGTCAGCACCCTCAACAAGAAGCCTTTCACGTTTATTCTGGAAACCGAACGCGGCCTCAACTTCTCGGTACAGGCTGTGCCGCGTGCGGGCGCGGGGCGAACCATCCGGCTGGTCAGCGAGCTATCCGGTACGGGCGAAGCGGCGCGCACCTGGGAAGAGTCCTCCCCCTACGAGGCCACGCTGGTTTCCCTGAGCCAGCATCTGCTGGGCGGGCAGCTTCCGTCCGGCTGGCAGGCCATTCCCGTCACACATGAATCCCTCAACGCTCCCGCCGGACTATCAGCAGTCCCGGAGCGCGTCTGGGTGGGCAATCACCTTAAGGTGGTGCGCTATCGCGTCACCAACAATACCGGAATGGCTCGCAACATTGCGGAAAGCGACTTCTGGCAGAGCGGCATTCGCGGAGTGCTATTCGGGGAAGCCTCGCGTCAGCTGATGGCGGGTGGCGCCCTGCAGGTCTTCATTATCAGCAGCGGAGGTGCGGCTGATGGCCAGCATTAATTCAGTGGTGAAGCGCAAGCAGTTTATCTGGCTGGGTATCGTGCTGGCGACCGTGGGCGTGGTGGGCGGCGGCGGCTGGTATCTGGCGGATGCACGCTACGAGGGCAGCAGCGATGCGGCAGCCGCCGACGAGCCTGCGCCCGATATGACCGGCGTGGTGGACAGCACCTTTGACCAGAAGGTGCAGCAGCATGCCACGACCGAGATGCAGGCTACCGCCTCCGAAATGCAGAAGCAGTATGCCGAAATGCGCCGCGAGCTTGAGCTGCTCAGCAAGGGGCAGGCAGGCTACCAGCACCAGATTGACAAGCTTAACCAGGACAATGCGGCGCTTTCCGCTCAGGTCAGCGCGCTGGGGGCGAAACCCGTCACCGCATCGGGCGAGCCGGCCCCGCAGCCGCCAGTGCCTGCGCCGGGGCCTGAAGGTGAGCCGCAGCCGACCGGTTTCCCGCCGCAGACGGGGGCCGTCCCGCCGCCGACCGCGTTCTATCCGGGTAACGGCGTCACGCCGCCGGCGCAGGTACAGTACCAGCCCATTCCCGTACCCAACCAGCTGCGCCGGCAGTCTTTTGCCCGCAGCGACGAGAGCAAAGGTCCGTCCCTGCCGTACATCCCGTCGGGCAGCTTCGCCAAATCGATGCTGATTGAGGGGGCTGATGCCAACGCCTCCGTAACCGGTAACGAGTCCACGGTGCCGATGCAGCTGCGCATTACGGGCAGGGTGGAAATGCCCAACAGCAAAAGCTACGACCTGACCGGCTGCTTCATTGGGCTTGAGGCCTGGGGCGACGTGTCCAGCGAACGCGCCATCGTACGCACCCGCAACATCAGCTGCCTGAAGCACGGCGTCACCATCGACCAGCCCATTGCCGGACACGTGAGCTTCCGGGGTAAAAACGGCATCAAGGGCGAAGTGGTGATGCGAAACGGCAAAATCCTCGGCTGGGCATGGGGTGCGGGTTTTGTTGACGGCATCGGTCAGGGGGTGCAGACCGCGTCCCAGCCTTCGGTCGGACTCGGCGCCACGGCATCCCTCGGCGCGGGTGACGTGATGAAGATGGGGATTGGCGGAGGCGCCTCCAAAGCCGCCCAGACCCTCAGCGACTACTACATCAAGCGCGCAGAGCAGTACCACCCCGTCATTCCTATTGGGGCGGGTAACGAAGTGACCGTTGTCTTTCAGGACGGTTTTCAGCTGAAAACCATTGAAGAGCTGGCGCACGAGAATGACAGAAGCAAAGCGGAGGGCAGCGACCGCAGTCCGGTTCCGCCGCCGTCAGTCCCGCAGGGCGGCATGAACGGGTTCAGTACCGACCAGATGCTCAACCAGCTGGGCAGGCTTAACCAGAGCCAGTTTATGCCGAAGGCCGACTCACAATAACCCCACGTAAAGGAACCGCAAATGAACAAGACAGTGCCTGTTGCGCTCACGCTGGCCAGTCTCCTGACGCTGTCGGGATGTGCCGGTACAACGAGCGATTTTGAGTGTAACGCGACGACATCCGACACCTGCATGACCATCGAGCAGGCCAATGAGAAAGCCAAGCGACTGGAGGAGGCCAGCACGGTAAAGCCGGGTGCGACATCGCTGCCACGCCTGGCTGAGGGTAATTTCCGGACCCGGTCCGTGCAGCCCCTCACGCTGGCGGCTGAACCGGTGCATGCCGTCGCATCCAGAAATACACCGCTGACGGGCGCGCCAACTCTCCCCCGCCCGCAGCCGCACTCAGCCTCACGGGCGCCGCTCTCCACGGTCACGCCGGTTATTGCGCCGCCGCCAGGGCGCGAGTCCATCGTGGACCCGAGGCCGCTTCGCGTCGGTGAAAAGACGGCCGGGCTGTGGATCGCGCCCTATATCGATACGCAGGACGTTTATCACCAGCCGACGCGGGTGTTTTTTGTTGTGAAACCCTCAGCGTGGGGAACCCCGCGCGTTAACTGAATCCTGAACCGCCACCGCGTGTGGCGCCCATTTTAACAATCTGTCGTTATCACGCGTGCCCTGAAACGTGAAAAGGGATGGGCGGTAGCGTGTCCGGACAGTGTGAGCAGGGAGCGTTGATGGCAGACGAACTCGATCTCCTGCAGGAGCAGGACGAATTGCTGAACCAGCTTCATATACAGGCCGCGAGGCAGCGGTCCTGCCTGGAGGGCAAAAGCCGTAAACGGTGCGAATGCTGTGGCAATCGCATCCCCCTCAGGCGGCAGCAGGCCATCCCGGGCGTACGTACCTGTACGGAATGCCAGCGGGCTTTTGAAATACGACAAAAACAGTATCTGAGGTGACCGATGGGAAGAAGAAAAACCAATGTGATGGTCGTGGGGAAAACCGGTAGCGGTAAGACAGCCATCAGCGTTGATGTTATGCGGACCTTTTTATCAGAACGACAACTCCGCGACTGGCGTGAATTGCGCAAAGACATTCAGAACGATGGCAAAAAACCAGGAGACGAACATCATGACAACCAGGGATAACGCTGGTCCGGGGAAAACCCGTCACCTTAACGATATTACGGCCTGCTGCGAGGCGCAGGGGATGCGTGTCATCTGTGTTAATGCCGCAGAGCGCGACTTCTGGCTTTCAGCGTCTCAGCAGAGCGCTCCCGCCCTAGACGGGAAGGCTGGGATTTCTCAACACATAATGCAACGCCAGCGTGGGCACTGTCTGTTCCTGGGTAAAGCAGGCTCAGGTATGAGCGTAACAAAACAGCAGATGACCCGGGTTTTCCTGGCGAAGTCTGACGTCAGCCGGATTAAAGCGCTGTACAGCGGAGAGGACGGGGAGAGGCTGGCGGAGGCTATCAGACACAACTGCAGCGTCTGGTTTCCGCTGAATCCCGGAGGTAACGGGAATGATGCTTAAGCTTCTGTCCGTCCTGCTGTATTGCCTTAGATGGCTTGCCTGGGCTTTTCACTATCTGATTATCTGGCCTGCCGCCACGCTGATGCTGCTGGTTGCCATGCTTTTGTGGATGGAGAACACCACGCCCGGAGAGGCGATGGCGCAGGAAATTATAGCCGTCACGCATAACGTCAGCAGTGGCGAGTTTCGTATTGCGGCCTGCCGCGATGAACCTTTAGACCCCTTTATACCTCCAGCCCCGCAGGGCAAGTCCTCCGGCCTCACGCTGCATGATGCTCCTTCAGCTGTCTGCCATAACCGGGGCAGCGTCGTCACCGATGCTAAAGGATATGCCGGTCATGTTGACGGAGCGCTGAGTGCGTTTAAGTTGCTGTGGATTGTGATGGCCATTGTGTTTTCAGGGGCGGCGCTGCTTATGGGATGCCGTCCGTATTTCTGCCTGTACGGTCAGATGCGCTCAGCGCGTTTTCGCTACGGTATCCCTGCCAGCCGCCCGGCCCCTGCGACGGAAACGGTAAAAACGGCCGACAATAAAAAGGAGGATAACCGTGAGTAATCCACTGGATACCGTCACCCGCACGGTCAACTCGCTGCTGACGGCGCTGAAGATGCCCGATGCGTCTTCTGAGGCGAACGATGTCCTCGGGCAGATGCGCTTCCCGCAGTTCAGCCGTGTGCTGCCGTACCGCGACTACGATGCGGAAACCGGCCTCTTCATGAACGAGAAGACGATGGGCTTTATGCTGGAGGCGCAGCCCATCAACGGCGCCAACGAAACTATCGTGTCGTCGCTGGAAAATCTGATGCGCACCAAGCTGCCCCGCGAGGTGCCGGTGGCCGTTCACCTGGTGTCCAGCCATCTGGTGGGTCAGGATATCGAGTATGGCCTGCGCGAGCTCTCATGGACGGGGGAAAAGGCCGATACGTTCAACGCCATCACCCGCGCCTACTATCTCAGGGCCGCAGAAGAAGGGTTCCCGCTGCCCGATCACCTCAACCTGCCGCTGACCCTGCGTAACTACCGGGTGTACATCTCCTGCTGCGTCCCCCGTAAGCGCGGAAGTAAGGCCAGCGTGATGGAGATGGAAAACCAGGTCAAAATCATCCGCGCCTCGCTGCAGGGGGCGCAGATAGCCACCCGCAGCGTGGACGCGGATGCCTTCATCCGCATTGCGGGCGAAATGATTAACCACAACCCGGATGCGTTGTATCCCACCGAACGGGAACTGGACCCGCTCAAGGATCTGAACTACCAGTGCGTGGACGATACCTTTGACCTGAAGGTGAAGGCCGACTACATGACGCTGGGGCTGCGCGGTAACGGTCGCAACAGCACCGCGCGCATCATGAATTTTCAGCTGACCAAAAATCCGGAGCTGGCCTTCCTCTGGAATATGGCCGACAACTACAGCAACCTTCTCAACCCGGAACTGTCCGTTTCGTGTCCGTTTATCCTGACGCTGGTCCTTAGCGTGGAAGACCAGGTGAAGGCGCAGAACGAGGCCAACCTGAAGTTCATGGATCTTGAGAAGAAGTCCAAGACCAGCTACGCCAAGTTCTTCCCGGGCGTGGCGCAGGAGGCAAAAGAGTGGGGCGATCTGCGCCAGCGCCTGTCGTCCGGGCAGTCCTCGCTGGTGAGCTATTTTCTGAACGTGACCCTCTTCTGCCGCGATGACCAGGAAACTGCGCTGAAGGTCGAGCAGGACGTGCTGAACAGCTTCCGTAAAAATGGCTTCGAGCTGATTTCCCCACGCTTTAACCATATGCGCAATTTTCTCGTGAATCTGCCGTTTATGGCGGGCGGCGGCCTCTTTAAGCAGCTGCGCGAGTCCGGCGTGCTGCAGCGCGCCGAAAGCTTTAATGTCGCCAATCTGATGCCGGTGGTGGCGGACAGCCCGCTGGCCACTTCCGGCCTGCTGGCACCGACCTACCGCAACCAGCTGGCGTTTATCGACCTGTTCAGCCGCGGCATGGGTAACACCAACTTCAATATGGCGGTGTGCGGCACCTCCGGCGCGGGGAAAACCGGGCTTATCCAGCCCCTGATACGCAGTGTCATCGACTCCGGCGGCTTCGCCGTGGTGTTCGACATGGGCGACGGCTACAAGTCACTTTGCGAGAACATGGGCGGGGTCTACCTCGACGGCGAGACGCTGAAGTTTAACCCGTTCGCTAACGTCACCGACGATACCATCGATGAGATGGCCGAACGCCTGAGGGACCAGCTGTCCGTGATGGCCAGCCCCAACGGCAACCTGGACGAGGTGCACGAAGGTCTGCTGCTCAAGGCGGTGAAGGCCACCTGGCTTACGAAGAAAAACCAGGCGCGCATTGACGACGTGGTGGACTACCTGATGATGGCCCGCGACAGCGAGGAGTACAGCGGATCGCCAACCATCCGCAGCCGCCTCGATGAGATGGTGGTGTTGCTGACCCAGTACACCCGCGACGGGGTGTACGGCAGTTACTTTAACTCCGACGAACCGTCCCTGAAGGACGAAGCCCGGATGGTGGTGCTTGAGCTCGGCGGACTGGAGGACAGGCCGTCCCTTCTGGTGGCGGTGATGTTCTCGCTCATTCTCTACATTGAGAACCGCATGTACCGCACGCCGCGCTGCCTGAAGAAGCTCAACGTGATAGACGAAGGCTGGCGCCTGCTGGACTTCAAAAATAACAAGGTCGGGGCGTTTATCGAGAAGGGCTACCGTACCGCCCGTCGCCATACCGGTTCGTACATCACCATTACGCAGAACATCGTCGACTTTGACTCGGAAACGGCTTCCAGCGCCGCCCGCGCGGCATGGGGTAACTCGTCCTACAAAATTATCCTCAAGCAGTCGGCTAAAGAGTTCGCCAAGTACAACCAGCTGTACCCGGACCAGTATTCGCAGCTGCAGCGCGACATGATTAAGGGTTTTGGCAGCGCGAAGGACAACTGGTTCAGCAGCTTTATGCTGTCGGTTGAGCACCTGACGTCCTGGCACCGCCTGTTCGTCGATCCGCTCAGCCGGGCAATGTACTCCTCGGACGGTCCGGACTTTGAGTTTCTGCAGCAGCGACGCCGGGAGGGGCTGAGTATTCACGAAGCCGTCTGGGAGCTGGCGTGGAAAAAATCCGGGCCGGAAATGGCCGCGCTGGAGCGCTGGCTTCACGAGCATGAAGGGAAGACCATCTTATGAAAAAACACGTACTCATTAACGCCGCGCTGATTGCCGGCACGCTGGCTGCGAGCGCAGGCGTCAGCTGGCTGGTCTGCCAGCTTAACCGTCCTGTGGTTGTGGCCTTCAACATGAAATCCACGGTGGATGCCTTCTTTGACAGCGCCGGTCGCCGTTCGCTGGACGAGGCGCAGACAAAAGCACTCTCAGACCGCTTTAACGCGTCACTGGAGGCCAGCCTCCGGGACTGGCAGATCCGCCATCGTGCCCTCATCCTTGTCGCACCTGCCGTGGTGCAGGGGGCGCCGGATATCACGCGTGAAATCCAGACTGACGTGGCCCGCCGGATGAAGGAGGGGGCGTGATGCGCGCCCTTGCCCTGGGCCTGACGCTGCTGACCGGCAGCGTGACGGCCGCTGACCTCGGGACGTGGGGCGATCTCTGGCCGGTGGCGGAGCCGGATATGCTGACCGTTATCGAAAGCCGGCTGCAGACGCTGGCGCAGTCCGGCGAGATGGACAAAAAGATGGCGGAGTTTAAGGCGCGCGTGGTGCGCAACAGCCAGCGCCCGCCTGCCGTTGAGGGAATAACCCGCGCGGTGCGCTACGAGCGGCGCTGGTTTGACCCGAGCGTGCGGGTGGACAAGGCGCTTGCCGACGACAGGGGCAACGTGTTTGCTCAGGCGGGGCAGGTCTTTAATCCGCTTGATGTGGTGCCGTTTAACGAAACGCTGCTGTTTATCAACGGCGACGATGCGGATCAGCTCGCGTGGGTACAGCGACAGAAGCCTGACACCCTGATCACCCGCATCATTCTGGTGCAGGGCAATATTCCGCAGACGTCGGAGAAGCTCGACAGCCGCATTTTCTTCGACCAGAACGGGGTGCTGACCACCCGGTTCGGCATAAGCCAGGTACCGGCACGGGTAACGGCGGCACCCAGCGGAAAGCGCCTGCAGGTGGAAATCATTCCGCCCGATATGGCGCAGCATGACGCAGGAGGTGTCCGGTGAAAATGCTGACCGTCTCTCTGTTCGGACTGCTTCTGTGGGGTAACAGCCACATGGCGGCGGCGGACGCCGCCTGCGAAGGGCGCTTCGTCAATCCGATCACCGATATCTGCTGGCGCTGCATGTTTCCCCTGTCGCTCGGCAGCACAAAAGTCACGGGCGGGGATTTACCGGACACGTCCAATCCCGGTAGCCCGATACAGTTTTGTCCCATGCCACCCCCGGTATTTCAGCGCGTCGGCCTGGCAATAGGGTACTGGGAGCCGATGGCCATGACCGATGTGGCGCGTTCTCCAGGCTGCATGGTGAACCTCGGCGGATTTACCGTTAATCTCGGGAAAATGGGGATGGGCACCGCCAAAAAAGATGACAAACAGGTCAATGGCGCGTTCTACCATGTACACTGGTACAAATATCCGCTGACGTACTGGCTCAATATCATCACCTCTCTCGGGTGCCTGCAGGGCGGGGACCTGGATATCGGATACCTGTCTGAAATCGACCCAACATGGGGGGACAGCGCCCTGACCTCCATTCTGAATCCGGAGGCGGTCATTTTTGCCAACCCCATCGCGCAGGGCGCATGTGCGGCCGACGCGATAGCCAGTGCGGTAAATAAGCCTCTCGACCCGCTGTTCTGGTGCGCTGGCTCGCAGGGCTCGATGTATCCCTTTAACGGCTGGGTGAGCAATGAGTCCAGCCCCTTGCAGTCTTCCGTTCTGGTCAGTGAGCGCATGGCGTTCAAGCTTCACCGACAGGGCCAGATACTGGAGAGCGTGGGGGCGGACCGCGCGGTCTGCTTCGAATACCCGTCTCCCATTATCCCGAAAGAGCGCTGGCGCTATCAGATGGTGAACATGTTCCCGGATGCGGCGCAGTGCCATCCCTTCGGCCGAACGGTCATGCGCTGGGAAACGGGGCGTAACCCGCCGAACACGAAGAAAAACTACGGCTATCTGCTCTGGCGCAAGCGCAACTGCGTCTTCCTCTGAGAAAAAGGAAACTTCCATGAAAACTCTGTCCGGTCTGACGGCAGCGCTGCTGCTGTCAGCATACTGTTGCACTGCGCTGGCGTCAGGCGCTGATGAGGCGAACAGCGAGTTTATTCGTCAGCAGGAGTCTTTCAGCCAGCAGCTGAGGGGGCAGGACAACGCGCCGCTGCGCCAGATGCTGGAGCAGCAGGTGCGCCAGAACCCTCTTTCAGCAGACGACGCCCGCTTTATCGGGGAGCTGAAACAGCGCCAGCGCGAGGACCAGCAGGATAAACCCACGCACGGTGCCCTGTATTTCGTCTCCTTTGCCATCCCGCAGGCGGGGCTTAAGCGCATGCTGACCGAGGCCCGCCGCTACGATATTCCCGCCACCCTGCGGGGTATGGTCAACAACGACATGAAAAGGACGGCAACCGCCGTGATGGCGCTTGTTCAGGACGGCTCAGCCAGCGGCGTCGCCATCGACCCGACCCGCTTTCGTGAGTACGGGATCACCAGCGTGCCGTCCCTGGTGGTGTACTGCGAGGCGGGCCACGACGTGATTCGCGGCAATCTTCATCTGAAGCTGGCGCTGGAAAAGGTGGTGGAGAAGGGCGAGTGCAGGGATGAGGCGCAACAGCTGCTTAATAAAGGAGAGGCCCGATGAAAAGAGCAATACTGATGCCGGTGCTGGCCATTGCCACCACGATGGCAAGCGTGAATGCATTTGCCGATGCTGACGCGCAGTACAGGGCGGGGGCTGATTTTGCCCGTCAGGTACAGGGGCAGGGTGAGAGCAGCCTGAAAAACTTTAACCCCTCAGCGTCTATCCCCAACTATACCGCCTCACCCGGTGAGAAAAAGTACTATGGCGGTGTGACGGCGACCGGTGATGGTGCGCTGAAAGCGGACGGTACCACGGGCTGGACTACTAATGAGGCTACAAAAGCCGTCACCGACTCGTTTGTTAACAACCCGAAGGAGCCCATTTCGCCCGACGCGCCGTTTATTAAGGCCAGCCAGGATGTCCAGTCCCGCGCTGATACCATCATCGGCAAAACGGGGCAGACGCAGTGCGAAGCGCAGAATATCAGCCGCAGTGAGTTCACCAACTATACCTGTGAGCGCGACCTGCTGGTTGAGCAGGCCTGTACGCGCACGGCCAGCATTACCGGCCACTATGAAGATACATCTGAAACAAAACAGATTGTTATCCAGTCTCAGAATATTTCGTTTGCTTCCTCCGAAGCAGGATACACAGGAATATGGACTGCGCCGGTGACAGGGAAGGTTGTTGCTGCAACAGCTACCTATTCCTGGAATAAACGTCTGGCGTTCAGTAATCCTAACTGGTTTATGCGAGTAACCACGCCTTTCGGGTTGATTTCCATGGATAACGATACCGGTAGCCTGGCGCTGAGTAGCGGCATGCAGCTGAAGAAAGGCGCAGGGATGGTGTTTTCCATTCGTACCAGGAGAAACAATCCCACTACAGATTCAATCTGGAAGCACAGCAATATGCGCTACAGCTTCACCGTTACGCTCCAGATTGAAATTCCCGCCAAAAAATGGGTACCAGACGTGGTCTGGAACGAATCCTGCCCGTTCAGCAAGAGCGAAGGTACGCTCAAAAAGACGGAATGTATTGAGCCGGGGAGCACAAAAACGGTGGTGGTTGACGGCGTGTCATACCCGGTCACGCAGGCTTGCTGGAAGTACAAAGACACGTATATGACCCAGGCTGCTGACAATGGCACCTGCAAAACCTACATGAACAATCCGGCCTGTACGCTTGCCTCACGCACCTGCGCCTTCACGGCAGAAGACGGCAGCGGCTGCCTGCATGAATACGCGACGTACTCCTGTGAAACACGTACTTCCGGTCAGGTGATGATATGCGGCGGCGACACCTTCTGTCTTGATGGTGACTGTGAGCGGGCGCAGAACGGTAAAAATAACGATTTTGCACCTGTCGTTTCGGCACTCGCCGCGCTGGCCGCTGCAGGTAAGGACGTGGCCGCCATTAACAGCGTTAACGTACGCGCCTTTACCGGCAGCGCGAAGTTCTGCAAGAAGTTTGCGGCAGGATTCAGCAACTGCTGTAAAGACGGCGGCTGGGGCCAGGACGTCGGGCTTGCCAGGTGCAGCAGCGAGGAGAAAGCGCTGGGCAAGGCTAAAGAGAATAAGCTCACGGTCAGTATCGGTGAGTTCTGTTCAAAAAAAGTGCTCGGCGTCTGTCTCGAGAAGAAGCGCAGCTACTGTCAGTTTGACTCTAAGCTGGCTCAGATTGTGCAGCAGCAGGGACGTAACGGTCAGCTTCACATCGGCTTTGGCAAGGCCAGCAGCCCGGACTGTCGCGGCATCACCCAGACCGAGCTGCAGCAAATTAATTTTGAAGCGCTCGACTTCTCGAACTTTTTCGACGATCTGCAAAAGAACAAGAAAATCCCGGATAACGACACCCTGACGAAGCGCGTCCGAGAGGAAATCGCCGCGCAGCTGAAGAACAAACAGTAAGCCACTCATCACTCACTCAGGACTCTCCATCATGAAAATTAAAGGATTTACTGGACGCCTTATCATCAGCCTGATTGTCGCCTCACCGGTGCTTTACTGGTGCGGGAATATCGTTGATGAAACATCGCGCATCGATGTGTTTTTTATGGCGCTGATGGTTGCGCTTTTCGTGGCGGGAGTTCTGCTGGCGTGGCTGTTAAACCCGCTTTTCAAGCGATAACCGACCTGCTTCGGGATAAGGAAGGTTCCAGTGAAAATGAGAATGACAGCGTTAGCGCTGCTGCTTCTTGGCAGCGTTTTTTCCGCCACAGGAAAAGATGCCGGCTGGCAGTGGTACAACGAATCGCACAGAACGCCGGAGGACGACAAATCCTCTTCAACACAGCCTCAGCAGGCCTCGCCGGACATCATGGAGAAGCTTGCCACGCTCCAGCAGGCCACGAAGCGGGCCATGTACGAGGCCATTCTGTATCCGGGCGTGGAGAACTTTACCCGCTACTTCCGCCTGCAGAACTACTGGACGCAGCAGGCCGGGCTGTTCTCGATGAGCGCCAAAAAAGCCATGCTCGAGCACCCCGAACTGGACTACAACCTGCAGCACAGCCACTACAACGGTACCGTGCGCAACCAGCTGGCGGCGGACTTTGCCGACCAGCGCCGCGCCATTGAAACGCTGGCTCAGCACTATGGCGTGATGTTCTTCTACCGCGGACAGGACCCGATCGACGGCCAGCTGGTTCAGGTCATTAAAAACTTCCGCGAGACGTATCACCTCAGCGTCATTCCGGTCTCCGTGGACGGTATCGTGAATCCACTCCTGCCGGATACCCGAATGGACGGTGGACAGGCCAGCCGGCTGGGTATTCGTTACTTCCCGGCGCTGATGCTGGCCGACCCTAAAAGCGGGACGGTCAAACCCGTCTCGTATGGCTTTATCAGCCAGGATGACCTGGCGAAGCAGTTCCTCAACGTTTCCACAGATTTTGCCCCCAACTTTTAATACAGGGAGAGTTCGCATGCGCAAATTCCGTTTTCGCCTGCCTGAGTTCGACGTGCCCGGATTATGGGTGCTGAGCCTCGGGATATGGTTTCACATTGTTTCCCGCCTGGTCCGGCGCGAGCCGGAGATGGCCATTCTTCTGGCGCAGATAATCGGCGTCTCGATGGCGCTCTGGGGGGGATACCGCATCATCAACCGCTGGATAGATGCCGCCCGTGAGGCCGAAAAGGCCCGTGATGCCGGAGGATGCCGACATGAACCTTAGACATACCGTGTTTACCGTGGCGCTCATGACCCTCAGTCTGGCCACACAGGCTTCCACAATGGACGAGATCAAATCGTTATGGCATCCACAGGGGGCGCGAGCGTCGGGATCTCTGCCAACATCACCGGAAGACCCTGAAGCTAAGCCACTTCCGGCGAAGCAGCCGGTCTGGTACCGCCTAAGCAACGGGCGCCAGGTCAATCTGGCCGACTGGAAGGTCGTGCTGTTTATGCAGGGACACTGCCCGTACTGCCACCAGTTTGATCCGGTCCTGAAGTCGCTGTCGGCACGGGTGGGGTTTGGGGTGATGGCCTACACCATCGACGGTCAGGGGGATGCGTCCTTTCCCGATGCGCTGCCCGCGCCGCCGGAGGTAATGAAAACCTTTTTCCCCAACCTGCCCGTGGCCACGCCAACCACCTTTCTCGTCAACGTAAACACCCTTGAAGCCCTGCCCCTGCTGCAGGGCGCGACCGACGAACAGGGCTTTATGGCCCGCATGGATACGGTCCTTCAGATGCGCGGAGTGGGTAACAATGGCTGATCAGAACAATGCAGAGGAACACGACATGATGACTTCCAGAATGCTTCAGAGAGCTACGACGCCAGAGTTAATCGCGCTCAGGGCACGGAAAGATGACGCACGGTTCGGCGTTTATGCTGAGTGGGCGGGCATATTGCTCATTGCCGGCGTGCTGTCGCGCGTCTTTATGACATACATTTTCAATGCCTGCGTCGGCGACTGGCTCAGGGACGGTCACCTGCAGCTGAAAGATTTGTGGAACGTGTTGATGTACGTCATTCCACTGATATTTATCGCGCTGAGCGGCGGGCTTGCCGTTGCAGGTGGCGTTTATGCAATCCTGAACTCGCTTTATACGAAAGGGCAAATGTTCATACTAAAACGAAAAATGGGAAAACTCGCCCTGCAGGCGAGCCGGGAGGGTGCCGATGTTCGTCCGTAAACCTCTCTCCATACTGTGTGGCCTCCTTCTTGCGTGTTCAGCGAGCGTGAGTGCCGACGTGAACAGTGACATGAACACCTTCTTTAATAAGCTGGGCTTTGCGTCCAACACCAGCCAGCCACAGGTCTGGCAGGGGCAGGCCGCGGGCTATGCCACGGGCGGCTCACTCTACGCGCGCACGCAGGTGAAAACCGTCCAGCTTATCTCCATGACGCTGCCCGACATCAACGCCGGCTGCGGCGGCATCGATGCCTATCTGGGCTCCTTCAGCTTTATTAACAGCGATCAGCTGCAGCGTTTCGCCAAGCAGATTATGTCCAATGCGGCCGGATACTTCTTCGATCTGGCGCTGCAGACCACGGTACCAGAAATCAAGACTGCTAAAGACTTCCTGCAGAAGATGGCCAGCGACATTAACAGCATGAACCTCAGCTCCTGCCAGGCGGCGCAGGGGATTGTCGGCGGTCTGTTTCCGCGCACCCAGGTCTCCCAGCAGAAGGTCTGCCAGGACATTGCCGGCGAGAGCAACATGTTTGCAGACTGGGCGGCATCCCGGCAGGGCTGCACCGTGGGCGGTAGCCTCGACAAGGTACGCGACAAGGCCGGTACCGCTGATAAAGAGCGCATCACTAAAAACATCAATATCATCTGGAATGCGCTCGGCAAGAACGGCATGTTCAGCGGGAATAAAGAACTCAGGGAGTTCATCATGACGCTCACCGGCACCCTGATTTTTGACGAGAAGGGTAACATCACGCCGCTGCCTGCCCGCACCACGGATCGTGACATTATTAAGGCCGTGATGGAGGGCGGCACGGCGAAAATTTACCACTGCAACGACAGCGAGAAGTGCCTGAAGGTGGTGGCCGACGCGACCGTCACCATAACCGAAAAGAACGCGCTGAAAAATCAGATCAAGGACATTCTCTCCAGCATCCAGAACAAGGCTGCAACCGACACAAAGCTGACCGAGAAGGAGAAGGGCTTTATCTCCGGCACCACCATCCCGGTGTTCAAGTACCTGGTGGACCCGATGATGCTGGGCGTCTCGGACAGCCTCGTCTACCAGCTGACGGACTACATCGGCTACGACATTCTGCTCCAGTACATCCAGGAGATGGTGCAGCAGGCGCGCGCCCTGATGGCAACGGGCAACTATGACCAGGCCGTTATCGACAGCATCAATAACAACCTCAACGAGGCCACGCGACAGATAGCCTCCTTCCAGGCCCAGGTGCAGGTACAGCAGGATGCGCTGCTGGTTGTTGACCGCCAGATGAGCTACATGCGCCAGCAGGTTTCGGCGCGGATGTTGCAGCGCTATCAGAACAACTATCACTTCGGGGGAGCGCGCTGATGCAGGCGATTTACGTTATCGCGGGCGGCGACTGGCTGAGCCAGACGCTGAACGCCATTGTGGCCTTTATGAACACGGACAACTGGGTCATTATCCGCCGGATCGTGACCGCCCTGTCTGTGCTCGTCGTGGCCATCACCTGGATACGCCGTCACAACGTGATGGATATGCTGGGCTGGATAGGTACCATCGTCCTGATGTCCCTTCTGGTGAGCGTGCGCACGCCGGTACAGATTATTGACAACAGCGATCTGACGAAGGTGTATCAGGTGGACAACGTGCCCGTCGGGCTGGCGTTGCCGGCGTCGCTGACGACCACCATCGGGCACGCGCTGGTGCAGGGCTATGAGATGGTCTTTTCTCAGCCGGACAGCGTGACCTACAGCAAGACCGGGATGCTGTTCGGCGCGAATCTGGTCTCGCGCAGCACCGACTTTTTGTCAAAAAATCCTGAAATCACCACGCTTTTTGCGGACTATGTGCAGAACTGCGTGATGGGTGACATCTTCCTCAACGGGAAGTACACCCTGGACGAACTGATGAACAGCACCGACCCCTACACCATTATCTTCTCTAAACCCAGTCCGCTGCGTCAGGTGCAGAATTATAAGAAGTTTACGACCAGCGGTGATAACGGACAAACGGAGATAAAGGCGTTTTTATCCTGCGAAGAAGCCGCAGTGATCCTCAAACAGAAGCTGGGCCTTGATACCCAGACAGGAGGGAAAAGCTGGAGCTACTACGCACGCTGGCTGTTTGGCGGACGTCCGAATCCCGACCTGCTCCTGAGCCAGATGCTCGGCGAAAGCTATAACTATTTTTATAACTCCGGGCAGAGCGCCTCGCAAATTATCCGCCAGAACGTGACGATGAATGCCCTGCGCGACGGTATCATGGGCTATGCGGCCCGCAACGGCGATACCTCAAGCCTGCTCAACATCGCCACCACGTCCTCAATGGAGAAGCAGCGGCTCGCTCACGCAACGGTCGGGCAGGTGGCCCTGCGCTCGTTGCCCATGTCCCAGACGCTGATAGTCGGTCTGATTATCGGGATATTCCCCCTGATGGTGCTGGGCGGGATGTTTAACGCCGTCACCCTTAATGTGCTGAAGGGGTACGTGCTGGCTATCATGTGGGTGCAGAGCTGGCCGCTGCTTTACGCCATCCTCAACAGCTGCATGACCTTCTATGCGAAAGCCAACGGCTCGCCGGTGGTGCTCTCTGAGCTGTCGCAGGTGCAACTTAAATACTCGGATCTGGCCACCACGGCGGGCTATCTGTCGATGCTTATCCCGCCACTGGCATGGGGGATGCTGAAAGGTCTGGGCTCCAGCTTCTCGAATCTCTACAGCCACCTGGCGTCCTCGGCCATCAGTCCGGCGGCAACGGCGGCGGCAGGGTCAATCGACGGGAACTATTCCTACGCCAACATGCAGACCGAGAACGTGAGCGGCAACAGCTGGAATACCAACAGTTCGACCATGTTCGGCCAGATGAGTCACCAACTTGCCAACGGAGCAACGTCCACACAGATGCGTGATGGCAGTACCGTGACTGACTCCACCCAGGCCGCGAGTAAGCTGCCCGTGAGTATTAATTTTGCCCGTCAACTGGCCTCAGCGCAGCAGGAGATGGCACGCGAGGCCCAGACGCAGTCCCAGAGCGCGATGCAGAGCTTTAGTAACAGCATGTCAAGCACATGGCAGACCCTCAGCCAGTTTGGCACCAACCGGGGTAGCAGCGACTCGATGACGCAAGGCGCTGACAGCACGATGAGCGCTCAGGACTCCATGATGGCCAGCAAGATGCGCACTGCGGTCGAGAGTTATGCGAAAGCGCATAACATCAGTAATGATCAGGCGACTCAGGAACTGGCTTCACGTAGTTCTCGTGCTTCCGCTGGTCTTTATGGCGATGCAAGTGCACATGGTGGTATAGGGATTAAGGCTTTCGGTACAGGTGGTGGTGTTAGTTTCAGGGCTGGAGGAAAAACAGGGATTGATTGGTCTGATAATGACTTACATCAGGCAAGCAGCAGCACGCGAGCGAGCCAGGATGCGCGTCATGATATTGATGCAAAATCCACCAAAGACTTCAAGGAGGCCAGCGATTACTTTACCAGCCGCAAGATAAATGAATCAGGCAGTCATACTGATAACAACGCCGCATCACGTGCGGACCAGTTGTCTGCATCACTGAGTTCTGCAAAACAAAGCCTTGAACAGTACTCGACCAGCCAGGCACGCAGCAAGGAATATGCTGAAATGGCATCCCGAACCGAAACCATGAGCGGGCAGGTTAACGAAGATCTCAACCAGCAGTTTGCCCAATACGTTCGCAAGCAGGCACCGCATGATGCCGATTCTTTGCTGACGGATACCGGTTCACCAGAGGTTGCAGCGAAACGAAGAGAACTGGCCTGGTCATTTGTACAAAGTCAGATTCAGCCTTCGGTGGATAATGCGTATTCGGATGCGAAAGATGGGCTGGGTCAAAGTATGGACAATGTGTCTGCGGGGGGCGGGCGTCAGGAGGTGTTATCTGACCATGCGGCGCATAAGGCTTCCATTGAGAGTGCAACGTCAGACGCAGGTATTAAAGGGAATGTGAAAGGCTCGGTAGACGGTATGATGACTGAGACGCGAAATAATATCTCAGGAACACAAAGTGAAATAAAGGGAGCTTCAGCGTCCGTCGATAATCAGTATTCAGCACTGGAGCGCCATCACCAGTCAGAAGCGAATAATCAGGGTGCTAAGTACAATAACGAGAAAGCATCACAAAACGCTATTCCGGGAGCTGACAGTCCTGAAGAACTTCTGGAAAAAGCAAAGAAACTGGAGAATAATCACAAGAAATGATTAGGGAGATTATCGGATATGAAAGAGCTGATGCGAATTATGTGGGTTCTGCTTATACAATATATCGCCTGCTCGCTTGCAGGGTGGGCAACATCCGTCATGCTTCTGATACTTGCGTTGTTGATTATGTGGCAGGGTATATTTGCATGGATTAATTATCGAGTTCGCAAGCAGAAGTATTTGTATAGTCAGAAAGATGTATCACCAGTAATGTACATGGTTCTTTCTGTCCCCGCGCTCTGCTTCCCTGTGTTGGCCTTATTTATATTTTTCGGGCTCTCGGTCTACAGGGTCTGTGTAATAGGTGGTGTAACAGTTGGAGATGAACCGTTAAAGAAACAATTTATAGCTAAAGGTGCTGCTAGTACTCCATCTTTCATAGAAAATGAAGGCTTTGAAGAGATAAATCCTGCGTCAGGATTAGAAATGTGCGGAGCAACAGATATAGCAGGGAATTTGTACGGGATGTCTAATTACCCTTGATAGTTAGTGTCTATAGAGGTTTCTATAATAAACAAAGGAAATAACGTTAATGAAAAAGATGATGATGGTGGCTCTGGTCAGTTCCACGCTGGCCCTTTCAGGGTGTGGTGCGATGAGCACAGCAATTAAGAAACGTAACCTCGAGGTCAAAACGCAGATGAGCGAAACGGTCTGGCTTGAACCATCAAGCGAGCGTACCGTTTTCCTGCAGATCAAAAACACGTCTGATAAAGACATGAGCGGTCTCCAGTCTAAAATTACCGAAGCTGTTAAAGCCAAAGGCTACCAGGTCGTGACCTCGCCGGATAAAGCCTACTACTGGATTCAGGCGAACGTACTTAAGGCCGACAAAATGGACCTTCGTGAGTCACAAAGCTGGCTCAGCCGTGGCTACGAAGGTGCAGCGGCAGGGGCCGCGCTCGGTGCCGGTATTACCGCCTATAATTCCAGCTCTGCCGGAGCCACTCTGGGCGTAGGACTTGCTGCCGGCCTTGTTGGCATGGCCGCTGATGCGATGGTCGAAGACATCAACTACACCATGATCACGGATGTCCAGATTGCCGAGCGTACCAAAGCGACCGTGACCACGGACAACGTCGCCGCCCTTCGCCAGGGAACCTCTGGCGCCAAAATTCAGACCAGCACCGAGCAGGGGAACCAGCATAAATATCAGACCCGTGTGGTATCAAATGCGAACAAAGTTAATCTGAAATTCCCCGAAGCCCAGCCTGTGCTTGAAGATCAGCTGGCTAAATCTATCGCGAACATTTTTTAATTAATACCAGGGACGGTTTCTTCCGCCCTTTTCTCTGGATCACTCAGTCCGAATAGCATCTGTTCTCCTCATTCTCTGTTGATATAAGAAAAACGCTGAGCGGTGGCGCAAATCCTTTGTGCTGCCGGGAAGGGTTGCCGGCAGGGCCGGTGAATAAAGGAATTAATATGTCGGTATTTGCATTAGTAGTGAATATCGAAAGTGATTATCCGAATGCTTTATTTGCTGTTCCATTTTCAGTTCTGTTAATACTCCTGTGGATATTCTTTTTTCGTAAGTGACCTCTTATTTGCCAGGCCAGTAAGTAGCCGTTCCTGAATGTAGCCTTATCATAACCGTCTAAAACCCATTTATACCGGACCCATACATCATGAGTTTTAATGCAAAGGATATGACCCAGGGCGGTCAGATCGCGAGCATGCGCATCCGTATGTTCAGTCAGATCGCCAATATCATCGTGTACTGCCTCGTCATTCTCTTCGGCATCATTGTCGCGATTACGCTGTCGGTTAAACTGACCTGGCAGACGTTCGTGAACGGCATGGTTTATTACTGGTGTCAGACGCTGGCCCCCATGCGCGATATTTTTAAATCCCAGCCTGTCTATACCATCCGTTATTACGGCCATGAGCTGAAGTACAACGCGCAGCAAATACTGCAGGACAAATATATCCAGTGGTGCGCAGACCAGGTCTGGACGGCCTTTATTCTTGCCGCCATCATCGCGGTCGTGGTGTGCGTTATTACCTTCTTTGTCACCACCTGGATTCTGGGCCATCAGGGTAAACAGCAGAGTGAGGACGAGATAACGGGAGGGCGCCAGCTGACTGACGACCCGAAAGCGGTGGCGAAAATGCTCAGGCGCGACGGTCTCGCATCCGACATCAAAATCGGTGAGCTGCCGCTTATTAAGGACTCGGAGATCCAGAACTTCTGTCTGCACGGTACCGTCGGGGCCGGTAAATCAGAAGTTATCCGCCGTCTGATGAACTACGCCCGCCAGCGTGGCGATATGGTCATCGTGTATGACCGCTCCTGTGAGTTCGTCAAAAGCTACTATGATCCGGCTACAGATAAAATCCTTAACCCGCTGGATGCGCGCTGCGCTGCATGGGACCTGTGGCGGGAGTGCCTGACGCAGCCTGACTTCGACAACGTGTCCAACACGCTTATTCCTATGGGCACGAAGGAAGACCCCTTCTGGCAGGGGTCGGGACGTACCATCTTTGCCGAAGCCGCTTATCTGATGCGCAACGACAAGGACCGCAGCTACAGCAAGCTGGTAGACACGCTGCTTTCCATCAAGATTGAGAAGCTGCGCTCGTACCTGAAAAACTCCCCGGCGGCGAACCTGGTGGAAGAGAAAATCGAGAAAACGGCCATCTCCATCCGCGCCGTGCTGACCAACTACGTCAAGGCTATCCGCTACCTGCAGGGCATCGAAAATAACGGCGAGTCATTCACCATACGCGACTGGATGCGCGGCGTTCGTGAGGATGGTAAAAACGGCTGGCTGTTTATCTCCTCCAATGCTGACACCCACGCTTCCCTCAAGCCGGTTATCTCCATGTGGTTGTCCATCGCCATTCGCGGGCTGCTGGCGATGGGGGAAAACCGTAACCGCCGCGTGTGGATCTTCGCCGACGAGCTGCCTACCCTGCACAAGCTGCCGGATCTGGTTGAGATCCTGCCGGAGGCGCGTAAGTTTGGCGGCTGCTACGTCATTGGCATTCAGTCCTACGCCCAGCTGGAAGATATTTACGGGCAGAAGCCGGCGGAAACGCTGTTCGACGTGCTGAACACCCGTGCCTTCTTCCGCTCGCCGTCGCGCAATATCGCCGAGTTCGCCGCCGGCGAAATCGGTGAAAAAGAAATCCTTAAGGCATCCGAGCAGTACTCCTACGGCGTGGACCCGGTACGCGACGGTACCTCGGTCGGCAAGGACATGGAGCGCGTCACCCTGGTGAGTTACTCCGACGTCCAGACGTTGCCGGATCTCTCCTGCTACGTCACGCTTCCCGGACCTTATCCTGCCGTGAAAATGGCGCTGAAGTATCAGCAGCGTCCAAAGGTGGCACCGGAATTCATTCCGCGCACCATCGACGGGAAAGCGGAGGAACGCCTGAATGCCGCGCTGGCTGCACGTGAACATGAATCCCGCAGCATCGCCATGCTCTTTGAACCGGATGCCGATGTTGTCGCGCCAGAGGGCGGTGCGGAGAATGCTGGTCAGCCACAGCAGCCACAGCAGCCACAGCAGCCACAGCAGCCACAGCAGCCACAGCAGCCACAGCAGCCACAGCAGCCACAGCAACTGACGCCCGCGCCCCGCGCTGCAGACGCGGCATCCGTAGCAGGTGCGGCAGGCGCCGGCGGTGTGGAGCCTGAGCTGAAGACAAAGGCGGAAGAGGCAGAGCAGCTGCCGCCCGGCATCGATGAAAGCGGTGAAGTAGTGGATATGGCGGCATGGGAGGCGTGGCAGGCGGAGCAGGACGAACTGTCTCCTCAGGAGAGGCAGCGTCGTGAAGAAGTGAACATCAACGTTCACCGGGCGCCTGAAAAGGATCTTGAGCCGGGAGGATACATCTGATGATGAGCATCGGATCGGTAAAATCCGCCGGCAGTGCGGGCAATTATTACACCGACAAGGACAACTACTACGTTATCGGCAGTATGGGCGAGCGCTGGGCCGGAAAAGGGGCTGAAGCGCTGGGGCTCAGCGGCGGGGTGGACCAGAAGGTCTTTACGAAGGTTCTGGAGGGACGCCTGCCGGACGGCAGCGACCTCAGCCGGACTCAGGACGGGGCGAACAAACACCGTCCGGGCTACGACTTCACCTTCTCTGCGCCCAAAAGTGTCTCCGTGATGGCCATGCTGGGAGGCGACAAGCGTCTTATTGAGGCACACAACCGCGCGGTGGAGACCGCCATTAAGCAGATAGAGGCAATGGCCTCCACGCGGGTTATGACGGAGGGCAGGAGCGAGACGCAGCTGACCGGCAACCTGGTGATGGCGCTGTTTAACCACGATACCAGCCGCGACCAGGAGCCGCAGCTGCACACCCACGCGGTGGTGGCCAATGCCACTCAGCATGGCGATGAGTGGCGAACGCTCAGCAGCGACAAAGTGGGTAAAACCGGGTTTATTGAGAATATCTACGCCAACCAGATTGCCTTTGGCCGCCTGTATCGTGCCGCGCTGAAGGATGACGTCGCGGCGATGGGCTATGAGACTGAGACGGTCGGCAAACACGGCATGTGGGAGCTGAAGGGCGTACCGACGGAGCCGTATTCCAGCCGCAGCAGGACCATCAGCGAGGCGGTCGGGGATGACGCGTCCCTGAAGTCCCGCGACGTGGCGGCGCTCGATACCCGCCAGTCGAAGCAGAAGGTTGACCCCGAACAGCGCATGGCCGAGTGGATGCAGACCCTGAAAGAGACGGGGTTTGACATTAAAGCCTACCGCGAGGCGGCAGACCAGCGGGTTGTACAGGGGAATATTCCCGCAACGACGCCTGAAGCAATTGATATTAACAGCAGCGTCGGGCAGGCCATCGCGATGCTGAGCGACCGGCGGGCGCGGTTCACGTATTCCGAACTGCTGGCCACCACCCTCGGGCAGCTGCCCGCGCGGTCGGGCATGGTGGAGATGGCGCGTGACGGCATCGATGCGGCGATAAACAATGAGCAGCTCATCCCGCTGGATAAAGAGAAGGGGCTGTTTACCTCGAACATCCACGTGCTGGACGAGCTGTCGGTGTCGGCGATGACCCGCGATTTACAGCGGACGGGGCAGGCTGACATTTTTCCGGATAAAAGCGTGCCCCGCAGCCGGTCATACAGTGATGCCGTGAGCGTTCTGGCCCAGGACCGTCCGCCCGTGGCGATCATTTCGGGTCAGGGCGGGGCGGCCGGTCAGCGTGAGCGCGTGGCGGAGCTGACGATGATGGCGCGCGAACAGGGGCGTGACGTGAAGATTATCGCCGCCGACAGGCGTTCGCGCAGCGCCCTTATGCAGGATGAGCGCCTCAGCGGCGAGCATATCACCGACAGGCGGGGGCTGACGGAGGGCATGACCTTTACGCCCGGCAGCACGCTGATTGTGGACCAGGGGGAGAAGCTGACCCTGAAAGAAACGCTCACGCTGCTCGACGGCGCGCTGCGCCATAACGTCCAGCTGCTGATTGCCGACAGCGGCCAGCGCACCGGGACCGGCAGCGCCCTGACCGTCATGAAGGAGGCGGGAGTGAGCACGCTCGCGTGGCAGGGCGGTGAGAAGACGCAGGTCTCGGTTATCAGCGAGCCTGACCGGCGGCAGCGGTATGACCGCCTGGCCGCTGACTTTGCCCGAAGCGTCCGCGCAGGTGAACACAGCGTGGCGCAGGTCACCGGTCCGCGCGAGCAGGCGGTGCTCGCAGGCGCTGTCCGCGAGGCGCTTAAGGCGGAAAAGGTGCTGGGCGAGCGGGAGGTCAGTATCACCACGCTGGAGCCGGTCTGGCTCGACAGCCGCCATCAGCAGGTGCGCGACCACTACCGGGAGGGGATGGTCATGGAGCGCTGGAATGCCGAAGCACGCAGCCGGGAACGCTTTGTCATTGACCGCGTGACGGGCCGCAACAACAGCCTGACGCTGCGTAACGCCCAGGGTGAGACGCGGGTGACCCGCCTGTCTGAACTCAACAGCAGCTGGTCGCTGTACCGCACCGGCACGCTGCAGGTGGCCGAAGGCGACCGTCTGGCAGTGCTGGGTCAGGCGCAGGGGACGCGGCTCAAGGGAGGCGATACGGTGACCGTTAAGGCGCTCGGGGAGGCGGGGCTCGTCGTCAGCCTGCCGGGGCGTAAGGCGGACGTGGTCCTGCCCGCCGGCGACAGCCCGTTTACCGCCGCGAAGGTGGGTCAGGGCTGGGTGGAGTCGCCGGGCCGCTCGGTGAGCGACAGCGCCACGGTCTTTGCCTCGCTGTCGCAGCGCGAGCTGGATAACACCACGCTGAACAAACTGGCGCTCAGCGGCCGGGCGGTGCAGCTCTATTCCGCGCAGACGGCGCAGAAAACGACGGAGAAGCTGTCGCGTCAGTCTGCCTGGAGCGTCGTGTCCGAACAGATTAAGGATGCGGCGGGGCATGACAGGCTCGATGATGCCCTGGCGCACCAGAAGGCCGGGCTGCACACGCCGGAGCAGCAGGCTATCCATCTGGCCATTCCGGTGCTGGAGGGGAACGGCCTGGCGTTCACGAAGCCGCAGCTGATGGCCGCCGCGAAAGAATTTGAGCAGGACAGCCTCAGCCTGCAGGCCATCGAAAAGGAGGCGGACCGGCAGATACGCAGCGGCGCCCTGCTGTCGGTGCCGGTATCGCCGGGAAACGGCCTGCAGCTGCTGGTCTCACGCCAGTCGTACAACGCTGAAAAAAGCATTATCCGCCACGTCCTTGAGGGAAAGGAGGCCGTCACCCCGCTGATGGATAAGGTTCCGGACGCGCAGCTGGCGGGCCTGACCGACGGGCAGCAAAACGCCACGCGCATGATACTTGAATCCCCCGACCGCTTTACCCTGGTGCAGGGCTACGCGGGCGTGGGTAAGACCACCCAGTTTAGGGCCGTCATGTCGGCCATCGGCACGCTGCCGGAGCGGGAGCAGCCGCGCGTTATCGGCGTGGCCCCCACCCACCGGGCGGTGAGCGAGATGCGCGATGCGGGCGTGCCCGAAACGCAGACGCTGGCGGCCTTTATTCACGACACGCAGCAGCAGCTGCGCGGCGGCGAACGACCGGACTTCAGCAACGTCCTGTTTCTCGTGGATGAAAGCTCGATGGTCGGCAACGCCGACATGGCGAAGGCGTACAGCCTGATTGCCGGGGGCGGGGGACGCGCGGTCTCCAGCGGTGATACCGACCAGCTGCAGTCCATTGCCCCGGGCCAGCCCTTCCGCCTGCTGCAGAAGCGCAGCGCCATTGACGTGGCGGTGATGCAGGAGATTGTCCGCCAGACGCCGGAGCTTAAACCTGCCGTCTACAGCCTGATTAGCCGCGATATCGGCAGCGCCCTGACGACCATTGAGCGCGTGGCGCCGGCACAGGTGCCGCGCAGGGCGGATGCCTGGCAGCCGGACAGCTCGGTCATGGAGTTCAGCCGCGAACGGGAGGAGGCCATCGCGAAAGCCATGGCGGCCAGTGACCTGCTGCCCGGCGGGGAGCCCGCGACGCTGCTGGAGGCCATCGTGAAGGACTACACGGGGCGCACGCCGGAGGCGCAGGCGCAGACCATCGTTATCACCGCCCTGAACGCCGACCGCCGCCAGGTGAACGCCATGATTCATGACGCCCGTCAGGATGCCGGCGAGGTGGGCGAAAAAGAGGTCACGCTGCCGGTGCTTACGCCTGCCAATATCCGCGACGGGGAGCTGAGGCGCATGGCAACGTGGGAGGCATCCCGCGACAGCCTGGTTCTGCTGGACAGCACCTATTACAGCATTGAGGCGCTGGACGGGGAGGCGCACCTGGTGACGCTGAAGGATGCGCAGGGCAACACCCGCAGCCTGTCGCCCGCGCAGGCGGCGACAGAGGGCGTCACGCTCTACCGTCAGGACACCATCACCGTGTCGGAAGGCGACCGGATGCGCTTTTCGAAAAGCGACAACGAGCGGGGCTTCGTGGCCAACAGCGTCTGGTCGGTCAGTGAGATAAAAGGTGACAGCGTCACGCTGTCGGACGGGAAACAGACCCGTACGCTCACGCCGTCAGCCGAGCAGGCAGAGCAGCACATCGACCTGGCCTATGCCGTCACCGTTGAAGGCTCACAGGGTGCGAGCGAACCCTTCTCCATCTCCCTGCAGGGCACGGACGGCGGACGTAAGCGGATGGTGAGCTTCGAGTCAGCCTACGTGGCGCTGAGCCGCATGAAGCAGCACGCGCAGGTCTATACCGACAACCGGGACAAGTGGGTGGCCGCGATGGAAAAATCGCAGGCGAAAAGTACGGCGCATGACATTCTGGCGCCGCGCGGCGACCGCGCCGTCGCGAATGCCGCCCGCCTGACGGCGACGGCAAAAGCGCTGGGTGAGGTGCCTGCCGGTCGCGCCGCGCTGCGCCAGGCCGGGCTGCAGCCTGAGGGCTCAATGGCGAAATTTATCTCGCCGGGGCGTAAATACCCGCAGCCGCACGTGGCGCTCCCGGCCTTCGACCGCAACGGCAGGCAGGCAGGCGTCTGGCTGAGCGCCCTGACGTCCGGAGAGGGGCAGCTTAAGGGGCTCGGCAGTGAAGGTCGGGTGATGGGCAGCGGGGACGCGGCGTTTGCGGGCCTGCAGGTCAGCCGCAACGGCGCGTCGCTGCTGGCGCGGGATATGGAAGAGGGCGTGCGGCTCGCGCGGGAGAATCCGCAGAGCGGCGTGGTGGTGCGGCTCGAAGGCGAGGTGCGACCGTGGAACCCCGGCGCCATTACCGGCGGTCGGGTCTGGGCCGACGGCCTGCCCGATGGCACCGGTACGCAGCCCGCAGAAACGGTGCCGCCGGAGGTGCTGGCACAGCAGGCCCGGGAGGCTGAGGTGCAGCGGGAGCTGGATAAGCGTGCCGAAGAGGCGGTCCGCGAGATGGCCCGCAGCGGCGACAGGCCGGCCGGAGGGGCTGACGTCGCCGTCCGGGATGTGGTGCGGGATATGGAGCGGATAAAAGAAACGCCGGCAGCTCCCCTCACGCTGCCGGATGCGCCGGAAGAACGCCGCCGGGATGAGGCGGTGTCTCAGGTGGTGCGCGAGAACGTGCAGCGGGACCGCCTGCAGCAGATGGAGCGCGAAACGGTGCGCGACCTTGAGCGTGAAAAGACCCTGGGAGGCGACTGATATGCGCGCTGATAACCATCCGCTGTTCCCTCTTGTGGTGGTGGCCGACTGCTGGTTGCAGCGTCTGCTCGTGTGGACGCCGGGGCAGACCGACCTTATCAAGACCGTGGCGCTGCTGCTGATGGTGGCCGACCACATCAGCATGCTGTGCGGACTGGATAATGACTTGCTGCGTCTTGCCGGTCGGGGAGCGTTTCCGCTCTTTGGCCTGGTCTGGGCCATGAACCTCGCCCGCCATCCGCTGATTCAGCAGCGCGCCCTGAACCGGCTCTGGATATGGGCGGGTGTGGCGCAGGGTGGCTGGATACTGGCCGGGCTTCGCCCGGACCTGGGCAATATCCTGTTTGCCTTTGTGGTCAGCGGACAGGCGCTGGCGCTGATGCAGCAGCACGGGCCGCGCGCGTGGCCGCTGTCCCTGATGCTGGTTCTGGCCTGGCTGCCGTTTTCGGCGGGAAGCTACGGGCTGGCGGGGGTAGTCATGCTGATGCTGGCCTGCGGCGTCTGTATGACGGCCCGGCGCACCACGCGCACGGGGCTTGCGTGCTGCCTGGCGCTGGCGATACTCGCGCTGAATGCTGCGGACAGCCCCACCTTTGCCATCGCGGGTCTGGTAATACCCGGCATAACCCTGACGGTGCTGAGCCGGACCTGTTGCCGCGTGCCGAGGTTCTGGTCGCGCGAATTTTTCCCGCTGTTCTACGCGGTGCACCTGGCCGTCATCGGACTGATGGTGATGTGATATCTGCCGTGTCAGAATAAGGTCAGTCTGAGGAATACACGTGAAACAGATTTATCCGGAGGCAGGATGAAAGAGCAGGGGCGTCCCACGCTGACGCTGCGCCGCAAAGCGGAGCCAGAAGGTCAGCGTGCCGTAAACAACAGTGAACCGGACGGTGTGGGACCGGGCCGGGTCACGCGTAAAAAGACCGTGGTGGTGAACACGACCCCAGCCTGGAAGGTCAGGAAACAGGCGGTGGATGAGAGCGCGAAAAAGGCGCAGGCGGACGAGAAGGCCGCCAGAAAAGCAGAGAAAGCCCGGCTGTGGGAAGAACGTCAGGCGCAGGAGCGGGAGGCCATGCAGGCGGCCAGGCGCAAACCTGCCCCGGAACCGGTGTACCGGAAGGTCATGCCGCTTGCGGACGCGCTCGCGCTCCTGGAGTGTTGCTGGCCGGCCCTGGTGACGGACGGCCAGCCGCAGCTCCTGGCGGTCAACATCCGGGAGGCGATGGTGAATGACATTCGCCGGCGCGGGCTGGAGGTTTCCGTGAAGACGCTGAAACGCTGCCTTGCCGCCGTCACCCGCTCGGATGCGTATCTGGGCGCCATGACGGTGGGCGCGTGGCGTAAAAACCTTGCCGGTGAACCGGTCGCAGCGGTGAGTGCGGAGGAGGCGGCGTATGCCGTGGAGCGCAGGGCTCAGGAGCATGCTAAACGACAGCGCAGGGCGGTCAGAAGCGTCGCCACCCGTGCACGGAACGAACTGATAACAACCGAGAAGAGAAAAACACAGGATGAACATGAATAAAACCCTTTCAGTCATGCTTGCCGCAGGCCTTCTGGTCTCCGGCGTGGCGGGGGCAGCAGAGAAACCTGCCGCTGCCTTTACCCCGGAGCAGGAAGCCCGCATTGGTGAAATCGCGAAAGACTACCTGCTGGCTCATCCGGAAGTGCTGGTTGAGGTCAGCCAGAAGCTGCAGGCTCAACAGCAGGAGAAGCAGCAGCAGGCGATGACGGCCGCCGTGGTTCAGAATCAGGCAGCGCTGCTGAACGATAAAGGCACGCCGTCATATGGGCCGGCCGACGCAAAAGTCACTGTCGTCGAGTTTTTCGATTACCAGTGCATCTACTGTGCCCGCCTGGCGCCGGAGCTGGAGAAGGTGATAAAAGCGAACCCGGACGTGCGCTTTGTGTTCAAGGAATTCCCGATATTTGGCCAGCGCTGGCCGGCGTCGCTCAGCGCGGCGAAAACCGGGCTCCAGGTCTGGAAGCAGAAGGGTGCCGATGCTTACCTCAACTATCACAACGCGATTTACGCCACTGGCCACAACGAGGGCAAGCTGACCGATGCTGATATCAGCGCGGCCGCAAAAGCCGTGAAGTTCGATGCGAAAACAGCCCCAGATGTTCAGGGAACCCTGGATGGCATAAACACACTTGCGCAGCAGCTGGGCTTCAGCGGTACTCCAGCCCTGGTGGTTCTCCCGTCAGCCGGCGCCAGCGCTGATAACGTGACGGTTATCCCTGGATACACCAGCGCGGAGGCCCTGCAGCAGGCCATCAGTCATGCTACCGGCGATACCAAAAAATAATCAGGCATCCGCCACCTGATACCGCTAAAAGAGACTGACGCCTTCGCCGTGCTCAGTTGTCCAACCCCGGAGAAGGGTAAAAGCAAGTTTTCCCCGTCTCCGGCGTTTCTGGTTAACACATCCGAACAGTATTTCTGAGGTTATTTAATGCGTAAGTTCACCTTTCGCCAGCTGGCCGTGTCCGGTCTGGTATGTCTTTCGCTGAGCTGTATTCAGCCCGCAGCAGCGGCACCCTCCGTTCAGGTCGGCTTTTCACCTGAAGGCAGCGCGTTGCCGCTGGTCCTTAAGACGATTGAGTCAGCACAGCAGGAAATTCGGCTGATGGGCTACTCATTTACGTCTCCGGAGGTGGTTAGTGCGCTTGTCAGGGCAAAACGCCGTGGTGTGGATGTGAAGATAGTGCTCGATGAAAAGGGCAACCGGAGCAAAGCCAGCCAGGCGGCGATGAACGTCGTGGTGAACGCGGGAATTCCGCTGCGCACCAACGGTCGCTACGCCATCATGCATGACAAAGTCATTATTGTTGATAATCATACAGTTGAGGCTGGTAGCTTTAACTACACTCGCTCTGCTGCATCGAGGAATAGCGAGAATGTGCTGGTGATTAAGGACGTGCCGGAAGTGGCGCAAGCCTACCTTCAGCACTGGCAGTCGCGCTGGGATGGGGGAACGGAGTGGCATTCTTCATACTAATCAGCATCGTAATGTGATCTGCAATCTACATCCATTCAGGTGAGTCATGCGCCAACATGGCTCACACTTTCGCGTAAAGTTAAGTCGCTGATTTCACGAATCTGTAGTATCCTCTGCGAAACGATCACCGCCTGAAAGCTGAGGAGGCAGAGATGTCGCAGACTGGAAATGCAGAAACTTCCTCATCGAAAGAGAAACGTCAGTACCGTAAAGGTAATCCGATGTCTCCTGTTCAAAGGCAGAAAGCGCATGTCGCGAAGCTGAAAGAGACCCATAAAGAAATGCGTGTTTATGTGGAAAAGTCTCTTAAAGCAGAGCTTGAATTGTTGTGTGCGACTAAAGGTGTGACACAGTCAGAAATGATTGAGAAGCTGATTCATGATGCGGTTTCAGAGTGTCGAAACAAAGTCACGGACTAACATTCTTGAGTATATGTGTTTCTGGTGATAGATTGCTGATCGTCTGAAGAATTTTTGGTGAGCCACGCCGTAAGGTGGCAGATAACTGGTTCTGCTGAGGTGTCTACCCGGAACCAGAAAGAACAAAACCCCGATAACCTTCCTTCATGTTTGGCGACTCGAAGAAGATTACCGGGGCCCACTAAAACCGTACAGAAGCTGTTGCTCTGTACGGGGAGTATATGTGCATGCTCAGAAAACTGCAATACCTTCTGTGCTCAGTGCTCCTTCCGTGCAACATAAGCGCAGGAAGGTGTGGCTGACGCTCAGGCCCTGTTCTCTCATTACCGTCAGGTCAAAAACCCGAATCCGGTATTCACGCCGCGAGAAGGGAAAAAGACCCTGCCGTTCTGTCGTAAGCTGATGGCGAAAGCCGAAGGCTTCACGTCCCGTTTTGATTTTTCCGTCCATGTGGCGTTTGTCCGCTCGCTGGGTAAACGTCACCGGATGCCGCCTCTGCTGCGCCGTCGTGCCATCGATGCGCTGCTCCAGGGGTTGTGCTTCCACTACGACCCGCTGGCCAACCGTGTACAGCGCTCCATTACTAACCTGGCCATTGAGTGCGGTCTGGCCACCGAGTCAAAAAGTGGCAATCTGTCCATCACCCGTGCCACACGGGCACTGAAGTTTATGGCGGAGCTGGGGCTGATTACCTACCAGACCGAGTATGACCCGCAGATAGGCTGCAATATACCGACAGATATCACCTTCACGCCGGCACTGTTCTCGGCGCTCGATGTCTCTGACGTGGCTGTTGTGGCTGCACGCCGCAGCCGCGTTGAATGGGAAAATCAGCAGCGTAAAAAGCAGAGTCTGAAGCCGCTGGATATGGACGAACTTATAGCGAAGTCCTGGCGGTTTGTGCGCGAACGCTTTCGCAGCTACCAGTCCGAACGTAAACAGCACGGCCTGAAACGTGCCCGTGCACGTCGTGACTCGGACAGAACCCGTAAGGACATTGTGACCCTGGTGAAGCAACAGCTGACGCGGGAATACGCCAGCGGGCGATTCACCGGCGGTCTTGATGCCATGAAGCGGGAGCTGGAGCGCCGCGTGAAAGAGCGCATGCTGATGTCGCGTGGCAACAACTACACGCGGCTGGCCACCGTCCCCATATAACCTACCTGACTGAAAAATCCGGCTGGCGCCGGAGGGTTTCGCACGTCTGCAGCTCCAGACTGACGGTTTTCTGCACGAAATGACGCCCGTCCTTCCTGACATTCACCCCATTCCGCCATCAGAATGGCCAGAAATTGCCTCGCCAGCATCATTTCCGGTCACTGAATTCAGTTACCCACAAATAACTGCAAGGGACCTTTCCATAAGGTTACAACCGTCATGCTTACAGAGCGCCAGCCGACCTGATTTCAAAGTGCGTGGTTTCCTTTAAAAACCTGCTCTGTACTTCTTTTAAATATCTTTTATTTCATTCAGATAAATATATAACCTGTTCGTCGCCTGACCTGTGGACAGGCTCCTGAGAATGCCCGCCCTTGCAGCGGACTATGTCCGCGCCGGTTCGGCAACTACCTTAAGTAGCTCCCGTCGCTACGCGACGGGCCCCGGCACAGCGCATATAGTTACAACATTCAAAATACTCACTCAAAAACAGGAGCAGTGCCTGCCTGAATCCTCGCAGCCCCTCCCCACCACTGAAAAGCGAAGCCGCCCGGGCCAAAGGCCCGGAACAACATCGCTTTTAATGATGGATGTTGTAACTAGCTTTTGAGTTGCTGTGAGTAGTGTCGCTGAAAGTTTTGAGTAACACGCCCGTAAGCGGCCCTGACGGCCCGCTAACGCGGAGATACGCCCCGACTGCGGCTACGCCTTGTCGTGACCACTCCGACGGCGCACAGATGCTTCTACATCGCGATTAGCGGATTAAGGCTTTGCAGGGAAGGGGGGGTTGATAGCGATCCTCTATAAATCAGCCGGCTGCGCCGGGCTACGGCGCCACTAACCAGAAGAGCCACATTCAGCTCCAGCTGGCGCCTTCATGCGCCGCTGGCGCATCCAGGAATGCCTGCGCGCTGCTCGGCATTCTCTATTCTGAATCCAACACCTGCTATAGGGGAGGACGATGACTCGTGACGTTGATGTACACCATGTGAGGATTAAACGAACAATATTCAGTAGAAATAATCAAACATACTGAATAATATATGGATTTTATAAATTGCTTAGTTTATCTCTTTGTACAATGCAAAAGGTTCGTAGCCCATGGAAAAGGAAAGTAAACAATTTGCCGTACTGATTGATGCGGATAATGCTCAGGCATCAGTCCTTGAGTCCATCCTTAATGAAATTTCCCTCATGGGAGATGCAACCGTCAAAAGGATTTACGGCGATTTTACCAACCCACAGAGCTCATGCTGGAAACATCTTCTTCAGAAAAATGCTATAAAACCGATACAGCAGTTCGCATATACAACTGGTAAAAATGCCACTGACAGTATGCTTATTATTGATGCAATGGATCTGTTGTATACTCAGGCATTTGATGGCTTTTGTCTCGTTTCCAGTGACAGTGACTTTACTGGTTTGGCCATTCGAATCAGAGAAGCAGGTCTTGAGGTTATCGGTTTTGGTGAAAAGAAAACACCTCAGGCATTCAGGAGCGCATGTAATAAATTTATTACCACTGAAGTTTATCGTGAAGAAAGAGATAGTGCTGCTCAACCTGAACAGGCCGGGATTCGAACAGAAGAAGAAAGTTACAGCATGCTGACTGAAATTATTGAAAGTTTTGCTGAACAAGAATGGGTTCATCTCGGACAACTCGGAGATATCATGAATAAACGAAATCCTGATTTTGATGCCAGGAATTATGGATATCGTAACTTGTCAGCGATGTTACAAAGCAAACAAGATACATTCGAATTGGTCAGAGGCAATAATATAGGCATGTCTCATAATCTGCCCTATGTGCGGCTGAAGTCTTAATCAGGCTGAGAGTATCTTTGTGACATTAACTATAAAATCGGGTCATCTGGCATGGTGCGCCCTGGTGGCGCTTGCGCTGGCCAGACAGAACGGAGATGTGCTGTCACCGGCACAGGAAAATCTCTTTCTTACCCGCTGGCTGGCGACCGCGCTGAAGCAACGACGTTTTTCGCGTGATGTGGCGCCCGATATCGAGTGGCTTCTGAAACAGGGACGCCAGCTGGGCGTCAGCGCGAAGCTGGCCAGCAAGCTGAATTATCTCTGGCGCTCCTGCACCGGCGAACTGTCTGAGCAAAACGACCTGTTCCGGCTGACGTATGCCCTGGAAACCGCGAAAGACATGAGCTGGAATTACCGCCTGTTGAGCGATCGGGAATGGTCAGGTCGGTATGCCGTTGCGCTGAACGCCGGCGTGAACGGCATTTATCTCTCGCGGACTAACCTCGACGCGGCGTTTGACGACGATGGGCGACAGATAAATCCGCTGCTGACGCGCCTGACCGGTAATGTCGGGGGCGTGGTAAAGCTGTTTAACCGGTGTGGCTGGCAGGCAGAGTCAGCACAGGATACCTCCATGCCACACCAGTTTATGTTGGTAGCCTGCCGGGATGCCGGATAGGTTATCCTGATTACATATGTAATACATTTGTAATCAATCATTAATCACCAAAGCCGCAACACAAGGTGAAGGTATATGGGGTCGGTTCCGGCTGAGGGCGAAATGACACCCTAAGCGTTAGCTCTGTGTCGTTGCACGATGTCAGCGACGGTATTCTTGCTGATACCGAGCTCGCGTGCGATCCAGCGATAGCTGCGTCCCTCGGCCCTCATCGCAACCACCTTAGGCAAAAGTCGGTCTGATTTTGGTCGCACTCCGGCCTGACGACCAAGCCTCTTACCACGTGCCTTCGCAACAGCAAGGCCTGACTTGACCCGCTCGCTGGGGATGTAAGCCGGAACCCCAGAAATTTCCGTCACCCTAAATAGCTGTTCCGAATAGTAGATCACCGGAGGAAGGGAACTCAGTCCAGTTTGTGCGATCTGATTAGTCGCTAAACAAAACAAGCCACACCCAAAGGACTGAGTTGATGCCTATCCTACCACCTCTGCCACGACCACAACGGCGCCGCATTCACAAAATCATCCATGCCACCCGTGATAAAGGACATGCTCGTCGCTTGATGGCCATCTTGCTGTTACATGAAGGACGCACGATCACCGATGTTCATCACCTTACCGGCGCTGCGCGCTCGACCATCGGTCGTTGGCTTCGGTGGTATCGAGATGAAGGCATAGATGCGCTAGAAGCCTTACCGGCTGGCCGTGCCCCAGTCTTACCTATCGCCAAGATTGTCACCTTACTGGTGCTGCTCATGCAGTTTTCTCCGCAAGATTTTGGTTATCAGCGCAGCCGTTGGTGTACTGAACTATTGGCTATAAAAATCAATCGGTTAACAGGGCTCAATGTGGCAGCCTCCACGCTCCGCCGATGGTTACCTCGTATGGGCATTGTCTGGCGCAGGCCCGTGCCGACCTTGCGGATAAAAGACCCAGCCTATCAGGAAAAAATGGCGAATATCGACGCCGCGCTGGCCCGCTGTGATGCCGATAATCCGGTGTTTTATGAGGATGAAGTCGATATAGACCTCAATCCCAAATTAGGAGCCGACTGGATGTTCAGAGCGCAGCAAAAGCGGGTTGTCACACCGGGGCAGAATGCCAAGCATTATCTGGCAGGCGTTCTCCACGCAGGCAACGGAAGGGTACTTTACGTCAGCGGGATCAAGAAAAACTCATCGCTGTTTATTGCCATGCTGGAAAAGCTGCGCCACCACTACCGACGAGCCAAAACCATCACGTTGATCCTCGATAACTACATCATTCACAAAAGCAAACAGACCGAGCGATGGTTGAAGAAGAATCCCAAGTTCTGCCTGGTGTTCCAGCCAGTTTACAGCCCTTGGGTTAATCACATAGAACGGCTATGGCACAAGTTACATGAAACCATCACGCGCAATCATCAATGCAGAGGGATGGCAAACCTGCTGGCCCGAGTGAAACACTTCATGGATACCGTGTCTCCTTTCCCGGGGAATGGCTATGGCACAGCGAAGGTGTAGCACTATTGGGATCAGTTATTTAGTTGGGTGGGCTCAACACTCGTGTCACCAGCTACCTTCTGGAGAATCGAGCTCGGCCATCCCTCCCTGGACGGGCATCGCTCGACGATGTTCAACGGCTCCCTCACGGGGCCGTCGTTTTGTGGGGGCTATTCCATCCACAAGTCGTCGAGGTTCTTGAAGTTCCAGAGCGTCGGGTCTTCGGGGCCAGTGATACTGTCCTTGCAACTCGTGGCCGCCAGGTCGATGGTCTGCATCGGGATCGGCTCTCTCGAGCGTAGCGAGAAGAACACGCGAACCTTGGGAGTCAGCAGTGATTCCATTCCCGGCTCAACGACAACGGCCAGACGCTGAGAGGACAGGCGAACCAAGGAGCCGACGGGGTAGATGCCCACGGCCTTGACGAAGGCGTGGAAGATGCGTTTGTCGAAATGGCCCTCCCACTTGGCCATCTGCCGCATCGCCGCGGACGGGTCCCACGGCTTTTTGTAGGCTCGCTCCGACGTCACGGCATCATAGACGTCGCAGATTGCGCCCATGCGGGCCAGGAGTGAAATGGCGTCACCGGCCAAGCGATCCGGGTAGCCGGTTCCGTCGATCTTCTCGTGATGGTGCAGGGCAATGTCCACCACCCCGGGCTCGGCCCCGCCTGCGCGCAGCATCTTTGCGCCCTCCACAGGGTGGCGCTTCATGATGGCGAACTCGGCATCGGTGAGCTTGCCTGGTTTGTTAAGGAGAGCATAAAAAATATTGGGGCAGCGTGAGCTATGCTGCCATCGCTGGTCCCTTCCCGTCACTTTGAAAACCCGGATACCAGCAGACAAATTTATCCTGCAGTTCGTTATTCAAAACGGCGGTCCGGGTCTGTAACAAATAATGAGCCCCTTTTCTGCTCCACTGCATCTGCTGCTTTTTGGCCATTCGTCTGGCGATCACTTCATTGATCGTGGATTCCACAAACGCGGTTGATACCGGCTCTCCGTACCGACGCATTTCGCCGTAGTTTGGGATCATCATCTTATTATTCCGGATGTAGGTATACATTTCATCCAGATGTTTTTGCAGGGATTTCAGGCTAGGATAGCTGAGTTCAGGGTCATCGCAATACATAACGCAATTATCAATATGTTCCAGCGCAGCGACAACATTGCCATGCCAGAGATATCGTTTAATGCTTTCCAGCAGTGCCAGAACTTTACTCCCCGCCTCTGGATCTGATACCAGCAGTCCCCGGGCATATTGCATGAGCACCGTCAGCCTCATGGTGATATGAAACCAGTCCAGCACATGCGTTGACTCAGGGTACATACCGAACTGGAGGTCCCTGAGATTATCCGCGCCGTCGGACAGAAAAAATATCTGCTGGTTGGCCTGCATTCCCTGCGCTGAAAGGTGGGTCATGAGCCTGCGTTCCGGATGACAGTCATCCTTCTGAACAAAACCGAAGCGGCGGGTGTCAGCAGGCGCACCAACGGAAAAAGACTTCCCGGCAATAATTTCAAAATTACGCTTTTTGTCATCCCGATCGCGAACATAACCACCATCTATACCCACCACAAGCGGTTTTCCTGGCCTGGGCAGGTTCCCCCAGTCGCGGGGGCAGCCGGAAAGAAAACCTGAATGAGCTTCAGCCTCAGCGTCAAGACGCTGCGCCACCTGGCATAAATGATTCCTCACCGTTGAGGCATTCAGGCTGTGGCCCACCGGCAGAATATCTTTCAGCAGACGAGTCGTCATTTCATAGGAGATCATCGAGGCCCAGCGGGTTTCAATATATTTCAGTGCCGGGTGAGAATAATCGCCGGCCCAGTCGCTGAGCAAACTGACTGTCTTTGTATCACTCTCTTCACAACGGCACCGGTACACCCGAAGCCCGGATACCGGAATAACGCCAAACAGCGTCCGGTACCGTATTTTCTGTTTGCCTTTGATTCTGCGCGCAGCAAGGCAGTGAGGGCACCGGATATGGTGTTGAGTATATTCGTCTGCCTGCAGCTGGACCACCGACTGCTGGACCGTATTCAGCAACAGCTTGGATTCTGACACCGATAATCCGATGTCGTTCCGGGTCTCCCCTGATTTCTGGATTGTCATCAGTTCCTCCGTTCGACTGGAGCCTGATTCATCGGTGATGACTATCTGGAGCGTCAGTTGCATCATTGCCTCCTGCTGTGGTGGATGACTATCTCCCGGCTACTGGTTGTTCATCTGGTGACGAAGCTTATAATATGTGGAAACGCCAAGGCCCGCATGGTCGCAGGCGATCCTGAGCCTGACCCCTCTGCTTCTGAGTGCGTCAATTTCCTGGATCTTTTTGATATCGGCGCCGGGGCGCCCTGTTTTTTCACCCCGTGCTTTTTTCGCGGCGATGCCGTCGGCCTGCCTTTCCTTCAGTAAGGCTCGTTCAAACTGGCTGAATGCCGACATCATGTGCAGCTGCAGTTCCTGCATCGGATTGTTTGTGCCGGCGCTGAACGTCAGCTGCTCTTTCAGAAAAATAAGGGTAACGCCCTGGTCACGAAGCCGGGTGGTGACAGCGCACATATCCGACATATTCCGGCAAAGGCGATCGATGGAATGAACCAGAAGCGTATCACCAGGGCGTAATTGCCCCAGGAGTTCCTGTAACCCCGGGCGGTTTGTGTCCTTCGCGCTGGCATGCTCAACACAAATTTTATCAGGCTGAAAACCCGCCTTTGACAATGCCTCTTCCTGACGGGCCGTATTCTGATCGGCCGAGCTTACCCTGATGTAGGCATATTGCACGCAAAACCTCCGGAAGGTCTTTAAACATCATAGAGATTTAAAGAATAATCCATAAACACTGATTTAGGGAGGTTTATAGACATTTTTTCGGGGATCTGAGAGGCATGCTGAAAACGTATACCTTTATAGACATCAGTCAGCGACGACGGCCCAGCCAGATAACTTCAGGCTCCAGTACCGGAGATGCAAGGTCGAGCCTGCTCAGTTGCCGGTTGATTTTGTGGCGGTTGAACCTGACAGCATCCAGGTCGTCAGCAAAAGGGCGGATCTCGCCGACCGTTGTTTCATCATCCGCATTAACGATAGCTTCAAGAAACGCCAGGGTTTTATCGAACTCATCCGCAGCTGTGGCTCCGGGCATACCATGGCCGCTTATACAAAACGGCGCTTTCAGCGTAGAGTTTTCATAAATGGCCTCAACACGAATGTCATGAAGCCAGTGCTCAAAGAAATTGTATTCATAGGTAAAGCGATCGCCAGCATCAAAAGCAAAATCATCAATCACGACCCGGAACGGATTATCGACAAAACCGATGCCTCCTTCGTAGGAGATACCGTAATCTTTGCCATAAATGTGAAATTGATGGAGATGGTCGTCCCCCCAGCCCTGCACTATCTGGAAAATGAAGTGAAGCGCGGCCAGTGACGTGTCGGCAGCAATTCTCAGCCGACGCCAGACCATCGGACTGACTCCATGAACTGCTATTTTGATGACGTAGATCTTCATAGTCAGCAGGTATTGTTATGAAATGATGGTGGTTATTTTAACCCCTGTAGATGGCATCATTCGATGGCTGCCCCGAGGTTTTTCATGCTCTCCGATCTGGATGATGCAATAAATTTGAGCGTGAAGCCCCCGGCGACTGCAGGCCAGCGCCAGTTCATATTCATTCAGCGCCAGAAACTCCAGCCGCTGTGCATCATCGAAATCAGGTAGACCATAGAGCGCTTCCTGCTCGGCGTCCGAAAGAATACTGAGGAGCTTATTTTTAGTAGGCATCTCTGATCCTTATGCCTATTTAAACGCGCTTGTCACATTATCATTAACATAGAACCTTTACGTGTCATAATTTAAATTACGGGTAATGTGACTACCGTTGACAGATTATGGTACCCAAATCAGAATGTCACATAATCGAACGTATATGTGACAGAGGAAATATGTTCATCGGATATATTCGGATGTCAAAAGCGGATGGTTCGCAGACGAATGATTTACAACGTGATGCACTGATCGCCGCAGGTGTTGATGCCGCACATTTTTATGAGGACCGGGCATCGGGCAAACGAGAAGAGCGTCCTGGACTTACAGCCTGTCTGAAAGCACTACGACCCGGAGACACGCTGGTCGTATGGAAGCTGGACCGCCTCGGTCGTGATCTTCGTCATCTCATTAATACAGTGCACGACCTGACCGCGAGGGGGACCGGTCTGAAAGTGCTGACCGGTCACGGGGCGACTATCGACACAACAACGGCCGCTGGCAAGCTTGTCTTCGGTATCTTTGCCGCACTGGCGGAGTTTGAGCGCGAACTGATTGCTGAAAGAACGACTGCAGGTCTGGCATCAGCAAGAGCCCGTGGGCGGAACGGCGGCCGACCTTATAAAATGACGCCAGTCAAACTGCGACTGGCAATGGCATCAATGGGACAATCAGAAACAAAGGTCAGTACGCTATGCCAGGAACTTGGGATAACCCGGCAAACTTTGTACAGGCATATTTCCCCTGTTGGTCAACTGCGGGCGGACGGGATCAAGCTGTTCAACCGTGGATAATTTGAACGGACGGAAAAATCTGGGGTTCCGGCGTAGTACCCCTATCACCTCCACATTTTTGCAACAGTGCCTTATAAATGGCAGCCTTATGTTTACTTGCCAAGATGGGCTACCATATGATGTTTTATACTGAGCAATATTAATATTATCTTTAATGGAAAAATTAAGCCCACTAAGTGACCCACTGCTATATGGCTCTATTGTGAAGACGCCTGAGGGTAAAAATTTATACATGGTTGTCCCTATGTCTATTATTGCAAGGTTGACAATATTATTCGTTTTATAAATTTGAGCGTTTAAAATCACACATCAAAGCAATTAGTCAGGATAAACAACAATACCCAGTGCTTCGAGAATCAGTTCTTGCTGCCAGGCTGCAATTTTGATACCTGATGTATCGACTTTGCGGGGATCTAAACCGTCGAGTTCGGCGTGGCATAAATTGGCACCCTGTAGGCTAAATTGCCCCCAGACATCTTCGGAAAAAACACCTCGACTTAAGTCTGACTCTTTCAGTGATGCACCCGCTAGGTTCGTTCCTATCCAGCGATTTTCAAACAACTCACATTTTTCTAAACAAACCCTCTCCATATTGGCATAGGAAAGATTACATCCAGAAATAAATGCTGAGCAAAAGTACATACGATTACTCACTTGATGGGCAAAGTTTGTTCGGGAAAAGTTGGCACCTTTTAAATCACACGCACGGAACTCTATACCGTAGCAATTGGCATTACTGAAGTTTGCCATCGCAAGTTGGCATTGTTGGAAACTTGCATCACGAAGATCTGCGACATCAAAGTGGCAGCCTTCGATATCACCCTGTTCAATGAACTTGCAGTTGACGAATGTCGTATCACGCAAGTTAGCACGTCGAAAGTCGCTGCGAATGAATGTGCAAGCGGTGAAGGTGAGATCACTTAAGTCTTTATGTGAAAAGTTGTGGTGCCGATATGTATGATTGTAGGTTTCCATGAGTACTCCTTGTTGAAAGGAGGGCTAGACTACCATTATACATATGCCAAGACATTAAAATAAAAGCCTGTTACATCAACACATTACAACCCCTCAATTTACCTGTTTTAAGTGGTCAAATTGGCGCGTAGAGCGCCTATCGCTCTTGCATTGGCACGCGGCCCTGTTGAAAAAAGTTATTCGCTTTAGATAGGGTTAGGAGAGCCGTGCTTCGCCGGTAAAAAATCGGACTATCCGACGCAGGGCGGACTCATCGGCGGAGAAGCAAACTTTGACTATATCTCCCTACACTTGGAAGAGGGCTAGACTGGCCCCATAGATCACCAGACACTTCGACTCTCTTAAAATAAGAGGTAGTCTTGGAACTATGTTTAATACCAGTCAGAACGATAAGATGGTTGGAGTGTTATCAGGACCTGAGCGGCGTCGGCGTCGTACACCGCAGGAAAAAATTGCCATTATTCAGCAGACTATGGAGCCCGGTATGACCGTGTCTCATGTCGCGCGCCTGCATGGCATCAATGCAAACCAGATATTCAAATGGCGCAAGCAATATTAAGACGGTTCACTGACGGCTGTTGCATCGGGCGAGGAAGTGGTGCCGGCCTCCGAACTCGCTGCCGCCAATAAGCAAATTCGCGAACTCCAGCGCCTTCTGGGCAAAAAGACGATGGAAGCCGAGATACTCAAAGAGGCCGTGGAGTTCGGCCGGGCAAAAAAATGGATTGCGCATGCGCCCTCGTTGCCTGGGAACGACGAATAAGCGACGTTTGCAGAAGTCTTGGCGTGTCGCGTGCGCAGTTGAGCATTCGGGTTCACCGGCCATCTGACTGACAGGATCGCAGACGGCAGCCCCGTTCTGACGATACCACCGTATTGTCCCGGATAAACATGGCGGTGGCTGACCTGCCGACGTATGGTTATCGCCGTGTGTGGGCGCTGCTGCGACGGGAGTCGGAGCGGGACGGCCTGCCTGTGGTTAATGCAAAGCGGGTGTATCGCATTATGAGAACGCATAATCTGCTTCGGCACTGTTGCAAAGTTAGCGATGAGGCAGCCTTTTGTCTTATTCAAAGGCCTTACATTTCAAAAACTCTGCTTACCAGGCGCATTTCGCCCAGGGGATCACCATAATAAAATGCTGAGGCCTGGCCTTTGCGTAGTGCACGCATCACCTCAATACCTTTGATGGTGGCGTAAGCCGTCTTCATGGATTTAAATCCCAGCGTGGCGCCGATTATCCGTTTCAGTTTGCCATGATCGCATTCAATCACGTTGTTCCGGTACTTAATCTGTCGGTGTTCAACGTCAGACGGGCACCGGCCTTCGCGTTTGAGCAGAGCAAGCGCGCGACCATAGGCGGGCGCTTTATCCGTGTTGATGAATCGCGGGATCTGCCACTTCTTCACGTTGTTGAGGATTTTACCCAGAAACCGGTATGCAGCTTTGCTGTTACGACGGGAGGAGAGATAAAAATCGACAGTGCGGCCCCGGCTGTCGACGGCCCGGTACAGATACGCCCAGCGGCCATTGACCTTCACGTAGGTTTCATCCATGTGCCACGGGCAAAGATCGGAAGGGTTACGCCAGTACCAGCGCAGCCGTTTTTCCATTTCAGGCGCATAACGCTGAACCCAGCGGTAAATCGTGGAGTGATCGACATTCACTCCGCGTTCAGCCAGCATCTCCTGCAGCTCACGGTAACTGATGCCGTATTTGCAGTACCAGCGTACGGCCCACAGAATGATGTCACGCTGAAAATGCCGGCCTTTGAATGGGTTCATGTGCAGCTCCATCAGCAAAAGGGGATGATAAGTTTATCACCACCGACTATTTGCAACAGTGCCGCATAGAAGATGGAACGTTGCGGATCGACAGGTTGACAGCAGACGTGCCGGATGGTGCCGAGGCACTCATACTGGATCTGTATCGCCGAATGCCGTCCGTTCGGATTACCGACATGCTGCTTGAAGTTGATGCAGCCCTTGGTTTCACAGATGCGTTTACCCATCTGAGAACCGGGGCTCCATGTCGCGACCGGATCGGTCTGCTCAACGTCCTGCTCGCTGAAGGGCTCAATCTGGGCCTGCGTAAGATGGCGGAAGCTACAAACACGCATGATTACTGGCAGCTCTCACGCCTTGCCCGCTGGCATGTTGAAAGCGAAGCCATGAACCAGGCATTGGCAATTGTGGTGGCCGCGCAGGGTAAACTGCCGATGTCACGCGTCTGGGGGATGGGCACGTCAGCATCGAGCGATGGTCAGTTTTTCCCGACAGCGCGGCATGGCGAAGCCATGAACATGGTCAATGCCAAATATGGTTCTGTTCCCGGCCTCAAAGCGTATACTCACGTAAGCGACCAGTTCGCGCCATTCGCTTGTCAGTCGATCCCGGCGACCGTGAGCGAGGCACCGTATATTCTCGATGGACTACTGATGAACGAGGTCGGTCGCCATGTTCGCGAACAGTATGCCGATACAGCAGGATTCACCGACCATTTGTTCGGAGCCAGTAGCCTGCTCGGCTACAATCTCGTTCTGCGAATCAGGGATCTGCCATCGAAGCGGTTGTACGTATTTAATCCCGATACGACCCCCAGGGAGTTACGCAAGTTGGTAGGTGGAAAAGCCCGGGAGGATCTTATCGTTGCGAACTGGCCTGATATTTTCCGTTGTGCCGCGACGATGACCGCTGGCAAAATCAGGCCCAGCCAACTCCTGCGCAAGCTCGCTTCTTACCCACGACAAAACAACCTTGCAGTTGCGCTTCGTGAAGTTGGTCGTATTGAACGGACCCTTTTCATTATTGAGTGGATCCTGGATACGGACATGCAGCGGCGTGCTCAGATCGGTCTTAACAAGGGAGAGGCCCACCATGCGCTCAAAAATGCGCTCCGTATCGGGAGGCAGGGGGAAATTCGCGATCGCACGACAGAGGGGCAGCACTACCGAATCGCTGGGCTCAATTTATTGACTGCGGTGATCATTTACTGGAATACCGTCCATCTTGGTCATGCCGTCACGGAGCGGCGGAACGAAGGGTTGGATGTTCCCCCTGAATTTCTTCCCCACATATCCCCATTGGGCTGGGCGCACATTCTACTGACTGGCGAATATCTTTGGCCCAAGGAACCGAAAGCTTAGGGTGTCATTTCGCCCTCAGCCGGAACCGACCCCTATATTGGTTGTAATATACACATGAGGCCACGATAATGTAGTTAAGGATGCAGCAGACTGGTTAATCCAGACATCCCGCTACCAGCGTTCGCTGGTCAGGCCTGGTCCGGTAAAGGCGCTTCTGAATACCAGATATATTTCTGGCGAAACCCACCTCAAGGTGGGTTTTGTTATGTATGAGCTTGATAGTTATTTTTATTGATATCTTGAATACAAATGCAATACGTTTGTATTTCTTTTATAAAAGACGCTTTCGGGCCGTTTCATAGGCTTTTTCGTCTTCCCGTTTACCTACTGCGACCACCCATATAACAATCTCGTCATCGATAACCTTGTAAATCAAACGAAAACCAGATGCTCTCAGCTTTATTTTAAAGCAGCCAGCCAGATCACCATGCAGTCGGGCTGATTCCACATAAGGGTTTTGCTGAAGCTTTTTTAGCTTCTTTTTGAATTGCTCACGGATCGTCTTTTCGAGCTTATTCCATTCCTTAAACGCCCTTTCGTCAAATTCAACATTAAAGGTCATCAACGTTAACCCTGATCCGTCTTGCCGGATTTTTCAGTCTTTCCCGAACAACTGCCAGAATATCAGCGTCTTCATCATCTTCGCTCACCATCACTGAGACTTCAGCAAAGGGGAGTTTTTCGTTCTCTGCAACATACCGCAGGAACAGACGAAGTGCGTCCGAAGGCGACAGATTCAGTTTTTCAAAGGCCTGATAGGCGTCTTTTTTCAGTTCGTCATCAACGCGGATTTGAATTGTGCTCATTGCTCGTACTCCGGTTATATCGTGTACAGTTATTATACGTGTACTACAAGTGTAATTACAAGTGTGGTGCATTTTTTTCTAACCAGCAAGTAATGGCCACCACCCTTTTTTGACGGCAGAACACTAAATGAATGACTTATGTAATACATAAGTAGTCTATTTTCGTGTCAGAAGATGGCTGTAATCGCGGTGATCCAGCGAAAATGTGACACCCAGCTGTGGTGCAACGTCCAGTGCAAAAACCTTCAGATACACCTCCGTGCTTTCATAGCGTTCATGCCCCATATAGGCCTGGACGACTTTCGGCGGCACGTGGTTGAAAAACAGATGCATGGCAAAACTGTGCCGCAGCGTCTTTGGATTGATGGCCGGGAGTGCAAATTCAATCCCCTCCTCCCGGGCTCTGTCGATCGCCTGTTGCATCCACAGCCAGGCTGTTTTCCTGCTGACGGCAAACAAGGGGCGACGACGGCCGGTTCTGAACGTGGCCAGATAGCGGCGAAGCTGATCGACATATGCGGCATCGAGCAGCGGCACTATCCGGGCTATCTTCTCATCCGCTGACGGTCGTCCCCTTCCCCGCTGACGTTGTTTCAGTGTGCGTAACCGGATGCAGGGGCGTGGACCATCAAGTTGCAAATCCTCGGGTGTGATGGTCAGGGCTTCAGTAATACGTGCTCCGGTGTTCCACAGCGTGGCAAAGAGCATGCGCTGGCGCTCATCCGGCAGATAATGCAGTAATACGGCAACTTCGGGCGCCAGCAGATATTTAGGGAGATAGGGCTGCAGCAGCGCCATACCACGCAGCGCGATGGCTGTTTCATAGTTTGTCGCAGGGACAGGGCTGTCGCCCGCTGTCATCAGCATTCTTCCCTCCCCCCTTTTATTTGATGTAATACATTTAAAATACAAATGTAATTCCAATGAATTACATAAACACTCACTCAGACCAGTTAAATCGCACCCATGTTTTTCGCCTCAGCCATAAACGTCCCGTAATGGCTTTCTGGGACGACGACCGGGATTGTTCTGCGGTTGTACAGCTGCATCAGCAACAACGTGCGATGGCGGCCGTCCGATACGCCAGAGTGTGTGACTGAAACCTGCGGGTATTCAACAGTGCCTTTCGCGATGTAGGTTTTGATCCTGTGCCACCGTCGCGGGTCGATGCAGAATGCACCGTCACCAAGAACGCTGAGAAAGGCCAGTCCGTCGACCTCAACAATCTTCGTCGGCAGATGGCGAAGCGGCTGCGGCAGATAAAACTGCAGGTCCTCAAAAGCCGGGAACGTGAGGCCCGACTCGTCCCCGGGGATCGCCTCAAAGGACGTAAAGGGATACTTCGTCATATAAGTCTGCATAAAGGTGTCCAGGTCAGTCTCAATCCTGGAGAACCATTCGGGTCTGGGTAAAAACGCTTTATCCCGCTCCCGCATCTCTCTGATGCTGTCGCCGAACAGGTCTTCCTGGCTGATGTTAACCTCCATGCTGCACTCCTGTTGCTGAATAAAAAAACCACGGCCCGGCAGGAACAACAACGTGGGTATCCCGGGGTGGGGGGTCAGGTACCAGTTTTTGTGTAATTCATTTGTATTACACAGGTGCGCTGTGCAAATTCTGTCGGGTAATACCCCTGCCAGTTATAAATTATTCGCGTAGCGTAATCCCGATTTTCATCCTTATTCTGACACCTCCATAGCCCGTATGCCACGGGAATAATTCGCCGCAGCCGTTTCCATGAGGTAACAAAAATCGAAATATTCGTGTTCTGATACCTGGGTATTTTCAGCCAGGTGCCGGGAGAGTCGGAGAAAAAATGCTCTGTTCTGCCGTGGAACCGGACAGGGCGCGGGCCGGACGCGAAAAGTTGCCAGAGGCTGGGCAGTGAAACACTCTGCCTGTTTCGTTACATCGACGGGAATGAATGTGTTCAGGCGAAAAAAAACCGCCTTCAGAGGCGGTTTTTGAAAGGTATGGCCCTAACCAGTCCGGGACAAAACCACAGTCAAGCAGGAGAGAGCCGTTTTTTTCGGTACGATACGCCGCAGGTTCTGCAACGTATTTAAATGCGCTAATATACGGTAATTATAACACTACACAGAAAGGACGCAACAGCATGAGGATTGATGTTCGCCTGAGACGTAACGGCCTTTCCCCACGTCAGTTATTTTTCATTGAATGCTGGGGAAGTCTTGCACATAAAGAAAGTACGGATACTGACAGGGTTGGATTCAATAACATCCTCAATGCGATTAATGAGCTCCTTTCACTGTTTCCGCAGGGTAATAAATTTAAAGGGCAGGATAAACGCAAAAGAGCAGCACAGGAGCTGCTTGAACTGCTGAAAGAAGATGTTGTTTTATCTGATGACCGTTTTGAAAGCATACCCAATCAGCTTAAAGATATGCTGGATATTAAAAACGCCTGGTCGGATAAAGAACGTAGCCCGGTGGAAAAACACCAGGGACTGATGGAGAGTTTATTCACTCAGTTAAAACTGACCCTGGAAGCGCATTATTTACCGGCAAGTCTGGAGCGCCTGGAGGCTGAAATCAGCAAGGGGGAATTCCCGTCTGACAGTGATTATGCCTGTATAACGTCGCTCTGTAATAACATCATGAGTTTTCTTCTTACCCTGGGAATGCCGCTGACGGAATGCTCATTGCTGTATTCACGTATCCTGATGAATGACAGACAAACCTTTGACGTCCGTTTCAGGTCCTGGGCAGAAAAGGTGAATGTCAGATCGCAACGATATATTGTCAGCATTATCATGGAAAATGAAAAATTCCATGACATGTTACAACAGGCCGGAGAGCATATCTTATTCAACGGATGCCGGTATTTTCATTTTACCAGCGATAAAGGTGTGCCCTCTGTCAGAACAGAAATTGAGGTTCAGGCTGTCTCTGTTCTCGCGGCGAAAGTTAAGGCCGATTTTGTTCTCAAGGATTCTCTTGATGTCGTCGCATATATGCTCGGGCGTGGACAAATCAACACACGCAGCGCCTTTCAGGTCAGGGATGAAGCCGGGAATGAGACAACCATACCGGGATTCAGTAATGAGATCCTGACGAACAGCGACCGATTGACGATGAGCGAATTTGGCCATTTTATGTCGGCTATCACAGGTCTGTTCACCAGGGCATCACCTGAATCTGCGAGAAAAGTCAGTTCTGCCTTCCATTTTTTGCGTAATGGTCTAATTAACAAGACGACACAGGAAAACCAGTTTACTTCATTCTGGTCAGCCCTGGAGGCGCTGACACTGGATGTTTCCTCCCGCCAGCTTGATCACGATGAGCATGTTGTTTTTACCACCCCACCCTGTATGGGACTCGACTATGTAGTGAAACAGTTGATTTCATTGAGAGGTATAGCCAGACAATTGAGACTAGAGTTGCACCTTCATGATGGACGCCGGGTTATTCCTGGCGAGTCTGATTTAGATGATATCTACACTTACCTGAAGGACAGCGAATTTACCCGGCAGTTTGGGGATGAGTTAAGTGATTATCCCTATGCGTCGTACATGCTGAGAAAGTTTACGGGGCTTTGCGTCCAGCCACGTGAACTGGGGAAGAAGATTATTCGCCACGCAGAAAAAGTGGAGCGTCACATTTATCGACTTTATATTTTGCGAAATACGATTGTCCATAATGCAGAGTCAAATCCTTACATTCAGTTTTTGACCGTCAATCTTGAACACTATCTTCGTGGCACGATCAATGCCATGTTTTATACCGCATCAATGCTTCCTGTTATTCGCGCACCGGAAGAGGCTTTCCAGAGATACCTTCACATGTACGAAATTTTGGTAAATGAGCTGGAGCCTACATTTGGCATTCCCCCCGGAGAACACCGTAGCGTTGAGTCATTGATAGGTCAGAACAAAATAACCCCTGCAGATTCAAAACTTAAGGCCTGGTTGAAATTACACAAGTAATGCTTATGTAATACATGGTGGTTCTGATTTTGCTGCTATCTATCAATTTGTACGCCTGGTTTCAGTGAGGGGTATACACTATGCCGTATACCCAGTGTGATGCGGACCTTCTTTGGGTGAAGGTAGTTGAATTCTCTGGTGGCGTTCGGTAGTACATATATTGCGTCGCATTACCAAAATATTTTTTTTAGGTAAATAAGTGAAGTAATAGAAAGCTGGACCTGTAATGTATAGGGTGTAAGGATGATTATGAACTGGTTTAACCGATTGATACAACGTAGAAAAGATATCGAATCATCATCACTGATGAACAAAACTAATGGTGAAATTATAACTGAATTAACCGGTGGACGATTTCTTGTCCATGGTAAACCTGTATATGAGCTTGCTCTTGAATATAAAAATGACATTGAAATAATGTTGTTGTGTTGTGAGTCTGAATTAGAAAAAATGAATGAAATCGGGCAGGTTGCTGCACCATTTTATTTTGAAAGAGTCGCTATTCTAGCCAGGAAAAATAAAAATTACAAACTCGAAGTTGATATTATTGAGCGCTACATTACAGAGTTGGAAGGGTTTTATAGGTTAAATAACCTACCTGTAGGTAGCGGTGTTATGGCCGGGCCACGTTTTAGTTCTATTGTTTCTCGCCTTGAAAAATCCAGGAAATTATTAGAAAGAAATATAAAAAGTGAGTAAGTTTAATTGTTATTTTCTGGGCTCCGGGAGGCAATAATACTTTGGTCTTTAACATTGATTGGCAAAAAGTGCTGTCTGTACAATCCAACGGGGATTTATACTGATAGCCATAATCATCACAGAACGGGGTAGAAGATGGCGACTGAGTGGGTGGATGTGGCTGATAATGCAGTTAAAATTGGACTAGGATCGGTGCTCACAATACTAGGCGGGTATTTGACGCTAAAATTATCTCAACGGCATGAGTTAAGGAAAGAAGCTTTAATTCAGCAGCGTAAGGATTTTGATGTGAAAGCCGGGCGCTACATCGATTTCTTATCAAGCTCACGAATGATGATGCAGAAATATATGATATCCCCATTCAGACCTGATGGTGAAGATTATATTGAATATACAAGACTGCATGAAACGGTATCCCTCATGACCACTAATCATGTTATGAGACAACTAGCCTTTGATGCTTACTTAGCAGTATCTCAGGCTTGCTTAATGGGAACAGCCGATCGCGATGAAAAAGCTCCTGTTCGGGCGGCGGCAGAAAAAGCAGTGAGCCAGTTTCAGGCTAATGCGAATGATGAACTACGATGTGAAAAGGAGGTAATCGAGAGGATGAATAAAAAAAACACCTGGAAATTCTGGCGACGATAATCACAAATTTTGCACAGAATACCTGTTTTGTCTAATCATCCGCTGAAGACAGTGATATACCGGTTAAATGTAATTCAAAAGAATTACATGTGTAATTTGTGAGTATTACATTTTAGTTTTTGTATGAAATGCATAGTTACGCTGCTCTCAGCGCTCAGTTGCGGTATTCTGGATCGTATATGGGCGTTATTCAGACGGGGGTGGGTTATGGCAAGCTGGTTAGATAAAGCCAGAGATAACATGCTGCGATATTCTTCGGGTCAGGCGTGGCCGGCGGTAATGAAAGAGTGGTCGGTCACCGGAGGATTTATAGACTCGCACTCCATCAACAAAACCTGCGAGCTGTGTGACAACGAAGGACTGCGCTATCAGTTTCAGATAACCAACGTGCTCACACATTATTCACTCTGGGTGGGCTCTACCTGTATTAACAAGTTCGTCCCTGTTTTTGTCGGCGGCAGAGAGCTGCTCGGTGAAGAAAAAGAAGCCGAAGTACGTAAAATTATGGCGGCCGCCAGGGCAACCTCAAGGCAGGAACGCGCAAAATCGGTTCTGGCACAGCTAAAAATCAAAGCACCTGACAGGTTCAGCGATCCGAAATGGGTGGCTAATCTTGATGTCGGGTACTCCGCCAGTCAGTTAAAGATGATTGCGGTGCTTTGTAAAAGCCACCGGATCACCTTTAATTCCGGGGATTTTAAAATCAACACCCGCAAGGCTAACGTTGTAGATCAAATACGGCTTCTGGAACCCTGGCAGTATTTCAATATGAGGGACGCTATCCCTAAAAGCCGGCATAAGCAGTTTGATGCCTGGTTTGCTGCAAAGAGAACAAAATAAGCAAGTCATGTAGTTCTTATGTAATACATAAGAACTACATGTAGGCCACCGTAATCAGCGAGGACTGAAACCGACGTCAGCGAGTGATTTCTGCAGTGCCTGGATGGCATCTTTCATCACCCATGTTTCATCATCGTCGACGGCACAGGCCCGCATTTCTGACCAGGTTAAGCGCTTAACAAATTGTGCCAGCGCCATTGCCTGGCTGTCAGTTAACTCAGTGGTCACGGTAACAGTGGGCATTAGTTGCACTCCTTTTTGTAAGCCAGAAAGATTACTTATGTAATTCTTGTGTATTACAAGTATTCCTTAATCATCTCCAGCATTTTTTCCGGTCCGGCTTCCCGGGCCAGGTACAGAGCTGCACGCAGCACGGTTGAGTCGGTGATAGTTTTTGTCGTGAGATCCTGAATTTCATCAACCAGTTCGCTGCACATCACTTTTTCCGCTGGTGTCATACGGATGGTTTTGGGGTTTTCGCTGGTCGTTCTGTTGCGGTTGACCTTGACGTTAGAAAGGCGGGTTTTCGCCTCTCCCTGTGTGGTTTCAGGTTTGACCATTGCGGGACGCGCGAGAGGGCCTTTAGCCATTTATGCAGCCTCGTTTGATAAGAGAGTTTCAAGTTCACGCATCAGCGCACGGTAATCGTTCAGGGCGAGGGACCCTTTGTTGTAATACCAGAGCG